>CAKSHG010000111.1 GCA_934456315.1 uncultured Oscillospiraceae bacterium
AGGAGCTCTACAAGGCAAAGCCTGAAAACAGCTCCCTGGTATTCGTGGGCGACGGTATGAACGACGCTCCTGCGCTCGCCCGAGCCGACGTAGGCATAGCGATGGGCGCGATGGGAAGCGACGCGGCTATCGAAGCTGCGGATATAGTCCTGATGAACGACAATATCGAGAGCCTCCCGACAGCGGTACGCATCTCTAAAAAGACCCACGCTATAGTAATGCAGAATATCGTATTCGCAATAGGCGTGAAAGTGCTTATTATGATACTGACCGCCATAGGCATCGGCAACATGTGGATAGCGGTATTCGGCGACGTAGGCGTTGCTGTCTTAGCCATACTGAATGCCACAAGGGCAATGCGGATAAAGTAATAGCAAAACAGAACGGACTGCGCTTTTGAGCGCAGTCCGTTTTTTTATTATAAAGTATCACCTGACATAGTAGGGATTAGGCTTGCAGAGAATGAGGATCAGATCAATAAGATCGCCTATCCCGAACAGTCCGAAAGTAAACATCCAGATAAGACCCGTACCGATCTTCCCCTCGTAGAAACGATGTATTCCGAGCCAGCCAAGGAACAGGCACAGGAAAAACGATATCCACTTGTTCTTCGGACGTCCCAGCGGAACAGCGCCGACATTGTTGTTGACGTTGTTATTGTTATTGCTGTTGTTGATGATTATCGGCTGACCGCTCTGTGCGCCGCGGAGCTCCTCGACCTGCCTGCCGCAGTGGGTGCATATAACGGCGTCCGCCGGGATAACTTGTCCGCAATGCTTGCAGAATTTTGTCGGACCGTTTATCGGCTGACGATAGTTACCCTGGGGCATTGCCTCCTGCGGGTAGGGCTGATATGCGGCAGGCTGCTGGTATCCCTGCCAGTTGTTTACCTGCTGCGCCTGCTGAGGCACACCCTGCGGGTACTGCACAGGCTGCACAGTCGGAACAGGCTGTGCGTAAGCCTGCTGATAAGGCTGTGAAGGTTGCACCGGCTGCACCGGCTGCGCGGGCTGCTGATACTGCACCGGCTGCGCGGGCTGCTGATACTGCCCCGGCTGCTGCGGGTAGATCTCGCCTGTCGCGGGATCTCTCCAGCCCTGATTATTGTTCATCTGATGACCAGGCTGACCAGGTTGACTGGGCTGACCGGGCTGCGCAGCCTGTCCGGATTGCCCGGTGGGCTTTGTAAGGCTGACTCTAGAGTTTTCGTCCATATATACCTCCAACCAGCTCCCGTTCGGGAGCGCAATAGCTTTCTACATATGTCTATTCTACCACACAACCGGATATTTGTTAATATACTTTCACTATATTTTCACGTTTCACAGGATTTTTGGGAATTATCGCTAAAATACCTCTGCTGTTTTCTGACAATACGCCGACAAAAGAGCGCTCCCGCCCATTGAGCGGGAGCGCCGTATTATAACCCCAGTTGATTTATACTGCTGTATCAGTTGTATAAAGCGTATAAACCATCTTTATCATATCCCCGTATGTGAAATCAGACTTTGCGTTGAGCTTATCGCCGCTGACAACGCCCATCGCGTAAGCGATAGCGTAGTACCCCACGTTCTTGTCAGTGTCCTTTACATCGCTGAACGGCGACTTATAGATGCCCTTGAGCTCGGGGAGCTTATCACCGGCTACAGACTTCGTGAAGATGACCAGCGCGTCGCCGCGGGTCAGCTTCTTGCTGTTCTCACCGGTGCTTACGCCCATCAGCTGTTCGAAAGCTTCGGAATCAGCAACATCCTTTTCGCTGAACTTCTTGGTGGAAATAATGTATCCGTGGTCGTCCAGCGCCTTCGCCATCTTGAGTATCTTCTTATCCTTTATGCCGGAAAGATCATTCTTTTCGCGCTCGTATCTCCATGAATAAACAGGCTCGCCGGTGGTGGCGTCAACATAGACGTAGGAATCCGTGCCGTATACCAGAACGGTCTTGGTCTTTTTATCGGTGAATCTTGCGAGGTAATACAGATTCAGGTCGTTCTTCTCCCAGAACTTCTGCATGACCATATCAGTGCTGAGCATTCTGGACGGGTCGGGGAGCTTGATATCTGTGTAGCTGTAGCTGTAGCTCGTCAGCTTCATGCTGGAGTTGAATCCCACGCTGATGGAATCCCCGCTGACAAGTATGTCATTGGAATATCTGTCCCAGCTGTGGCTGCTTCCGCCATAGTATGTGGTGTTGGTGCGGCTTTCCGTCCAGGTATATACGGAGGAAGGACTTCCCTTGTACTCTGCGAAATGGTCAGCCGCGTAGGTCCTGGCTATTTCCTCGGCAAGCTTGTCAGCCTTTGCCTGGTCATAGGACTTGGAATCGCTGTCGTTGGAATCAAAGAGATAATAGCTTATCACCTGACCGCTCTCGGCGTCTACCGTGATGTTGACCTCCTGCCAGTCAGCAGGCTCTTCGACCGCAGGAACGCTGACAGAACCGTCAGCTTCAACAATTTCCTCGATAGTATAGTCGTTTTCATCAGGCACGACGTTTGAGAACGACGCAGTATAGTAGTACTTGTCCCCGTTGGTGTATCTGAACTTGTACAGCTGCGAGGACACAAGCTCCATATCAGTGGAATAACTCATATACTTATCGCTCTGCATGAGCTTTATAACAGCCTCGCTGCTTGCGTAGGGAAGCTTTCTGTCAAGCTCTGCCTGCTCCGCCTCCGTGAACTGGTAGCCGCCGTCACCACCCTTGCCGGTGTCCATATCAGCAGCGGTGTCCTCCTCGGTCATGTCATTAGAAGAATCGTCGTAATAGCCGTCGGCGCTGAAATCGCTCTTTTTTCCGGTGAATGCATTTATCTCGCCGAAATCATTCTGTCGGTATACCAGCTGCGCGGTAAGTTTCTTGGTTTCCCAGTCGTAGTTGAATTCGTACTGCGGGGTCAGCTGTATCATCTCAGCGTATTTCTTCTTTGCCTTGTCGAGCGAGATAGCAGACTTGCTGTCCCTGAACGCAGCGTTCGCGTGCCAGTTAAGATTGAAATCGACAAGCTCGCCCGTATCCTTGTCAAGAGAGATAGAACCGTTGTCGTTGCTGACCGGAACGCCATTCTTTGTTCTGACCAGTGAGAATCGCGCACCCTTACCGTAGACGCTGATATCAAGGCTGTCGCGATCGATCGAGATAACATCGGCAACTGTAGGATCCAGCTTCTTGACCGCCGCCTGAGCCTTTTTGTAGAGCTCATCGCCGGAGAGCTTTGCGAAATGCTCGCCCTTCTCATCATACTTGTAGGAATCGCTGCTGAAATAGCCCAGTATCAGACTGCCGCAGACGGTCACGGACGCATACTTGTATTCATCGGCGTCCCTCGGAGTTTTCCAGGTGAGGTAATAGACAGTAGTATTATAACGGTCGGAAGTATCGTAGCTGAACTCTGTCAGTTCCTCCGGGATATCAAGACGCGTCTTTGCGATGGTTATCGCGGAAGCGAGCGCCTCGCTGTTCTGTCCGTCTGCAAATGCGCAGATACTGGTCGAAGTGAGCGCGGTGACTGCCGCCATGCTCATTGCAAGAAATCTTCTTTTCATGGTTAAAACCTCCCTTAGAAGTTTGGTGATCGGTTTCCCGGCGCTGTCTGTAGCCAGGTACCGCAGCTTTTTTAACTCCGGGCGTTCAGCCCGTTCTGTCTATAATACAAAGTTTCCCACAAAAAGGTTGCATTTTTTCTAAAAATCTCCGAATAAAGCAAAACCGACCCGTTCAAACAAACACATTCATGCTCCTGATTTTGTTACGCTCCGCTTTATTCAGCAGGTCCCTAGATTTTGGATTTTGCCAGAAACGCCTTTGCGCGGCTTACAAGAAGCCGGTCGTTGTCGTAGTTCAGCACCGCCGCAGCCTGTCCTATCTCCACCCAGCGGACGTCCGCGATCTCCTCTTCCTGGCGTTCGCACTCGAAGGTCACCGCCCTGGCGATAAAATACACGACTTCCTTGGTGATATCCCGGCGCGGATTGAATACCACCACCTGCCTGAATGCAGGATCGTCTATCGATACATCTATATTGGTTTCTTCCTTTATCTCCCTGACCGCTGTCTGCATTTCGTTCTCTCCGGGCTCCATGTGTCCCTTAGGGAACGACCAGCAGCCGGACCTGACATGCTTTATCAGCAGGATCTCAGTGTTCCCGTGGCGTTTTCTGTATACTATCGCGCCGCAGGATTTTTCGTGGTTCATGCCCCGTTTGTCCTTTCCTCTTATACTATATAAATATAAAACGTTTGTCCCGGTCATATCTCCGGTTTTTCTGATACTATTATAACACATATACGGGCATTTGTCATCATATATTTTTGCGAACCCGCATTCCTATGTGATCGGGCATGCGGCGTATGAAAATAATGATGTTTTCATTGTTGCATATAGCCAATTGTGTTTTTCTGAACTATGTTGATTTTTGTTTATTGTGACGGAGAAAATCTAAACTTGATTTTTAGTGATTATTACAAAAAGAAAACGTTTAAATTACATTTATTTACAGATTACTGGCTTTTAACCGATTGATTACAAATTGGTTACAAACAAGATTTGTGAACTTTTAACAAAATTATGTACGGTTGTTCGTTTGACATTGACAAGAAAAAAGGATATAATACAAACCATCGAAGCGAAAAGCTCCGTGCGGCCACTTGTGCTGCTATAACAAAGAGAACGATCAGAAGCCGACTTCCGCCTTAGCGGAGGGGTAGATAGATAACAGGCTTCGAAATGCAATGCTCTGTTGGGGACAGTGCGTTTGCTTCAGCTAAGGCTTTCCCCAAAGCCTGACGCTGTACGGAAGTTACACCCGCATTCCGGCGCTTATCAAGCCGGATACGGGGGATTGCCGGGAAGGCATGAGTAACTGCTTAGGAGGCAAATATGAAACCGCAGATGATAAACGCCAAGATGAACAGGCTGGATCTTAGAAGCAAGCTCATCAAGGTGGGAATGTTCGCCGCCACGATCTTCATGGTGGCAGTTATGACAGGTTCGATCTACTTCAAGGATCGGGTCTACATCACGGACAACGGCGTTACAAGGGAACTGATGACGTCTGAATCCGATGTTTACGCTATACTGAAGCTCGGAAACTACCAGCTCAGCAGCAACGACAAGGTATCCTACGAGGAAGTCAGCAGCAACACCGCCTACATCACCATCTACCGCGCGTTCGACGTGAACGTTACCGTAGACGGCGAAACAAAGGCAGTCCCGATGATCGAGGGAACCGTTGCGGACGTCCTTGAAAAGGCGGGAGTTACGCTCGGCGAGAACGACGAGCTTTCCTGCGAACTCACTGACCGCGTATATGACGGCATGGACATCACCGTTACCAGGATCGAGTACGTCACCCGCGAAAGCACCTCTGACATCGCCTACGACACGGAGTACACCGACAACTGCAACCTTGCCATCGGCGCCGAGAGCGTTGTCACAGCCGGCGTAAACGGCAAATGCGTTTACACCATCAAGGAAAAGTACGTTAACGGCGAGCTGACCAGCCAGGAGCTCCTCAGCGAAAAGACGATAGCCCAGCCCGTGACTGAGGTCATCGAGCGCGGAACCGCTTCCGCAGTTCCGTATTCCAAGACCTCCGACCCGGACGCCATCAAGCTGGTGAACGGTATCCCGGAGAATTACACCCGCGTGCTTTCCGGCAAGTCCACCGCGTACACTGCAGGCTACGGCGCGCGCACGGCAAGCGGCAGGGCGGCTGAAATAGGCACCTGCGCAGTAAATCCGAACGTTATCCCCTACGGAAGCAAGCTCTACATCGTATCCCAGGACGGCAGAAAGGTCTACGGCTACGCTGTAGCCGCCGACACCGGTCTTGGACTGATGGACGGCACCGTGCTGGTCGACCTCTATTTCGGCAGCATGGCGGAGCATTATTACGACAGCTGCAACTGGGGTGCTGTTCAGGTAGACATTTACGTCCTTGAAGAAGGAAACGGCTGATATCCGCTTAATAAAAACAAGGGGCTGTATTGAGAAATACAGCCCTTTTTAGTTGTACTGCGTCTACATCGTCAGAGCAGAGCTTTATTCAGTTCCAACGCCATCTCTTTTCATCTGCGTTATCAGCCTGATAGCTACCGAATTGAAATTCGACGCGTTGCCTGCGTCTGTGACGCCTTTCAAATTGTCATCGTTCATTTCCTTATCCTCTGCTACCTTAGCAACAGCGTCACACCAGACCTTTTCAGCCTTCATTTCTTCACACAAGTTTTGGTGCTGGGCGCTGTATATCGGCGGCGGGGATAATTTCTCGATCGCGTCAAGACTATCTCTTGCGGTTTTCAGGTCAGCATCTAAATCATCCCAGTCACATTCGCCGGAGCCGTATTCGATTTCCATGAGTTTCATTGATATTGACGTCACCCGCTGAACATATACCGAGTAATTCTCCCTGAATCTGTCGTAATATTGATCTTCCGAAAGCGCCATTGAGCAGCCGGAAATCATCATTACAAGCGCCGTGGCTATTACAGCCAGTATTTTCTTCATAATTTATTACCTCCAAATCACCATATACAAAACCGCGCTGATATACCATATGTTATATCAGCGCGCAATTGTTCAATTTGTTATTTTATCAGCAAATCAGAGCTTCTCGATCCAGCCCATGTCGTCCGGGATCTTGCCGTACTGCATACCGGTCATGGTGTCGTAGAGCTTCTGTGTGATCGGGCCTATCTTGCCGTTGCCGATCTCCATGATCTTGTCGCCCCACTTGAGGTGACCTACAGGGGATACGACTGCGGCAGTACCGGTACCGAACACCTCGTCCAGCTTGCCTGCGTCGTATGCGTCAGCAACCTCCTGAATAGTGATACGGCGCTCGGAAACCTTCATGCCCCACTTTCTGCAAAGCTCAAGAGCGGACTTTCTGGTGATACCGGAAAGGATACT
>CAKSHG010000112.1 GCA_934456315.1 uncultured Oscillospiraceae bacterium
TCCGAGCCGTTCCAGAGTGTAACTCCCACGGATTTCAGCATTTATGACAAGACTGATATCGCGCATGTCGGCTGGTATTACACTCCGGTCAACAACGGAAAGGCGACCTGGATGTCGCCGTACCTCAACGAGAATGTCGGCATTTACATGATATCCTATGTAGTACCGCTGTTCGTTGACGGCACGAATGTCGGCATAATCGGCATGGATATCGACTTCACGATGCTTGAGAACATTTCCGAGCAGTCCGATGAGTATTCCACCTATATGCCGATAATAACCGACGATTCCGGCAGCGTCATGTACTGCAAGGATATCGAATTCGGAACCAACCTTGCGGACGTCGCAGACAGCAATATCGGCTCAATTGTAAGCAGCCTTTCCGAGCAGAGCAGCTCTGCGATGACCACTGAGAAGCTGAACGGCGTAAACCGCCGGGCGGTGTTCACCACGCTCCAGAACGGAATGAAGTTCATCGTCACCGCTGACGGTACGGAGATATTCAGGCAGACCAATCAGCTCTTTGTTATGATAGTGGGCGCTATCGTGCTGGTTGCGGCTGCGGCAATAGTTGTGACGCTGATACTTACAAAGAGAATGACCCGTCCGATAAAGACGCTGACCGACGCTGCCGCAAAGATCGCGGACGGACATTTCGACGTGACCGTACAGCGTACCTCCAACGACGACATCGGCGACCTCGCGGAGAATTTCGGCAAGACCACCGACAGACTCCGCAATTACGTTGGCTACATAGACGAGCTTTCCTCCGTGCTCGACCAGATCGCAGACGGCAAGCTTGACATTGCGCTTACGCTGGAGTACAAGGGTCAGTTTGCAAAGCTCAAGACGGCCATCGAGAATATCACCAGCTCGCTCAACAGCACTCTCGTTGATATAGACCAGGCAGCGGATCAGGTGGCGACCGGAGCGGATCAGGTTTCCGTTGGCGCGCAGTCGCTCGCGGCGGGTTCCACCGAGCAGGCAGGTTCTATTCAGGAGCTGTCCGCAACCATAGTTGACATTTCCGAGCAGATAAAGAAGAACGCCGAGAAGGCAGAGCATGTGAATACAAACATGAACTCTATCGGCAAAGAGGCTAACCTCAGCAATCAGCGCATGAACAACATGCTCGAGGCTATGCAGGATATCAATAAGAACACCGACGAGATCAGCGATATCATCAAGACCATCGAGGATATCGCGTTCCAGACGAATATACTGGCGCTCAACGCGGCTATTGAGGCAGCGCGTGCAGGTGAAGCGGGCAAGGGCTTCGCGGTAGTTGCAGACGAAGTAAGGAACCTTGCTTCCAAGTCTGCCGAGGCTTCCCAGAACACCTCTGCGCTCATCAGCAAGACGATGGAGGCAGTCGGAAACGGCTCCGAGATCGCAAACCAGACTGCGGAATCCCTGCACACGGTTGTGAACAGTATCGACGACATCGTAGCTTCCATAAGCGAGATCTCGAAGAACTCCCAGAGCCAGTCTGAAGCGATCGAGCAGGTAACTTCCGGTGTAGAGCAGCTCTCCACTGTAACGCAGAACAATTCCGCTGCGTCGGAGCAGAGCGCTGCGGCAGCCGAGGAGCTTGCAGGTCAGGCAAACACCATGAAGTCCCTGGTAGGAAGATTCACCCTCCGCAGATAACATCAAAAACCCGGCCGAATAATTACACCCGCAGGAACACTGGAAGTTCCTGCGGGTGTTTTCTATTACGGCATGGCGCGGACTAAACCTGATTCATAATATGATCAAGTATTACGGACTGATTTGTTCTGGGGTCGTTTGAAGTAATCGTGAAGCATTCTGAACTCTGACTTTGCAAATCGTGGGATATTTTCTCGATTTTTATGTTTCTGATATCATTATCGTTTGCGGTCGAGTAGAATACTATCAGCAGCGGGATACTGCTTCCATCGCGATCTTCAAGGTATTCGCGGAGCAGTTCAAGCCTTTTGTATTTCAGTGAATCCTGCCTGCGGTAGTTGTCGATGGTCTGGTTGGCAATGGATATCCCTGCGCCGTGTGAGGTCCTCTTTTTATATTCGATTATCGCCTTGCACCTGAAATCGTTGTCGTATAACATCAGGTCGCAGTCGCCGGGGAAAGGAGCGATCATGCCCGATCTGTCCAGGGAAAGTATCTTTTCAAGCTCGGTTTCGTACCAGTTCAATGGCTTTCCCATCGGAAAACCGCGTCCTGTGTACTGGACAAGAAGTCCTTTCAGAGTTCCGTAGGTGAAAATCTGCTCCTCAAATTTGCTGTCGTTATATTTCAGATCGATCACCACTTTGCTGTTGTTGCTTAATGGGACGTCGACATCTACTTTTTTTATTATTGTATAGGACAACTCAAGCCCGTAGCGCTTCATCAGTTCGGTTTTCCTGCGTACTTCGTCCAGCGGTTCGCATTCGAGGAACTTTTCCATGAATACCGGATCGTTCAGATTTATTGGCAGTCTTTCATGGATATCGAGCTCTTTTTTTATCCAGATGTGGTCGTCTATTCTGCCGGTCGCAAAGTTCCTGTCCCAGTTTACAAAAAAGCAGAATGAAGCGCCGTTTACGCCGTGCCCTTCTAATACTGCGGGATCAATGCCATATGTGAAATTGCCGAGGTATCGGTTTGGAATTATGTTATGGACAGTACTGTTGTGAAGCTCTGGAGTCCTGATGGTGTAGTTTTTCGTATATTGACACATTTGATTCCTCCTTGTCTTCCGGCTAAGCGATAATGGCAGAGTTCCGTTTACTGATAAAAAGTGACCGTGGTAAATTACAATATCACGGTCACTTTTGGTTTGTCGTTTCGCCTGGATTTTATTGCTGAACCAGGTTTTCAGTGCTCTCTGCGGTGGCAGGAGCGGCAGGGGAAGCGGGAGCTTCCGGCGCATGTGTTTCGGAATTTATCCCGGCTGCGACAGCCTTTCCGGTGACGAAGCTGCTGACCATGGATTTGAGGTCAACACCCAGTCCGTCAAGCAGTCCGGCGGACGCCTGCGTGGTGGCTTCGGTGATGTCCTTTACCAGCTTTGCAGTATTGCCGTCGCCGTACATAGTGATCTTATCGACGTTCTCAAGCGGCTTTGCAATAGCCTGTGCGACTTCCGGCATCTTTTCGAAGTACATCTGGAGCACTGCGGCTTCTTCCATCTTGCGCATCGCTTCCGCCTTCTTGTCAAGACCCTCTGCTTCTGCAAGCGCCTTGGCGCGGACGGCTTCCGCTTCTGCAACGCCCCGGGCGCGGATACCCTCCGCCTCCTGCTCGGCGGCGTACCTCGCGGCTTCTGCGCGCGCCTTTGCCGCTGCGGCTTCGTTCTGCGCGGTCACCAGGATAGCTGCGGCTTCGTTCTTCTTGATCTCCAGCTCTGCTTCCGCGTTCTGGATATCCTCATATTTCTTAGCTTCCGCGTTGCGCTGAATGGTGTACAGCTCTGCGTCCGCGTTCTGCTGTGCTGCGTATTTCTGCGCCTCGGCGGTCTTTTTGACCTCGGCTTCGAGGGCGCGTTCCTTGATCTCGGCTTCCTTTGCCTTGATCTCGACTTCCTTTGCCTGCTTTGCGAGGTTTGCGTTCGCGGAGGTTATCTCGATGGTCTTGCGCTGTTCCTCCTGCTGGATAGTGTAGGCTGCGTCGGCTTCCGCACGCTTGATGTCAGCGGCGCGCTTGAGCTCTGCCTGCTTTATCGCAAGCTCGTTCTCGCGCTCGGCGATGGCGGTTTCGGAATCTACGCGGGCGTCGTTAGCCTTGCGGTTCGCTTCCGCCTGGGCGATCTTGATATCCCTTTCGGCTTCCGCCTTGGAGATAGCGGCTTTCTTCTTGATCTGCATGGTGTTGTCGATACCCATGTCGTTGATGATGCCGTTGTCGTCCACGAAGTTCTGCACGTTGAACGAAACTATCTCAAGACCCATTGCGCGCAGGTCGGGGTCGGCATTCTGCTTTACCTTGTCGGCGAACGCCTGGCGGTTGGATACCATCTCCTCCAGCCTCATCTGACCTACGATCTCACGCATGTTGCCTTCGAGGACTTCCCTTGCAACTCCGGTTATGTACTGCACGTTGCGGTTAAGGAAGTTCTGCTGGGCTTTCTGGATTATGTCGGGGTCGGGGGATATCTTGACGTTTACCACTGCGTCAACGGAAATATTGATGTAGTCCGCAGTGGGGACTGCCTGGGCGGTCTTGACATCGACTGACATCAGCGCCAGTTCCAGCACGTCGCAGCGCTCGAAGAACGGCAGCTTGACGGTCGCCTTACCTATAACGACCTTAGCCTTGCGCCGCAGACCGCTTATGATGAACGCCTTGTCCGGTGGAGCCTTGCGGTATCCTGCGCTGAAAATGAATATCACCAGAACGACGATGATAATGATGGGAATCATCATTCCCGATTCGAGAAAATCCGGCATGTAGTTACCTCCTTATGCCTGCTTGTATTTTTGGGCGATCTTCGCCGCTTTGTAGTAGTTTTCCTGGAGTTTGCGGAAATCCTCGCCGCATTCGCTGGTATCTCCGGCGCGGATCTCGTCTACGATCTTCTTAGCGGGCAGGAACACTCCGTTCAGCCCGATGTTCCCGGCAAGACCCTTGAGCGCGTGAGCCGTGAACAGCATCTGCTGGTAGTCCTCCTTTTCGGCGGCTGACGTGAGTTCCAGCACAACGCTGTCCGCCGCGTCAAAGAATTTGTACAGATATTTCAGGAACATGCTCTCGCTGTCCATGAAATGCTCGATCATATCCTGGACGTTCAGACCAACGCTTGTCATTTCGTCGCAGAATTCCTTTGTTACCATACGAATCACCTCTCTAATCTATTCTATCATTTCAGTAATAATTCGTCAAGAACTCCGATTTTTTTCGTAGGAATATACAAAAAAGCCCCCTGAAAATTTCAGGAGGCTACAGATTTACATATTTGTAAATTACTTGAAATTATATAACTGTATCTGCTCGAAACCGTCCAGGAGCTCGCCGGACATTTTGAATGCTGCGTCAACGCCGCGGGCAACGCATTCGATGGGGTTTTCCGCAACAAAGCAGGGAGCGCCCACGTTGTCGCTGATGAGCTCCGGCAGACCGCCGAGCATAGCTCCGCCGCCGGTGAGGAGAATACCGTTGGAGAGGATATCTCCGACCAGCTCTGGCGGGGTGGATTCCAGCACCAGCTTTACCTGCTCGACGATCTCCATTGCGTTTTCGTGGATAGCGTCGTAGATATCCTGGTCGGATATCTCAATGCTCTCGGGGAGTCCCTTGAGGAGGTTCCTGCCGCGGATAGTCATTGTCTGTTCGCCAGTGGGGTTGAATACGTTGGCTATCTCCATCTTTGCCTTTTCAGCGGTCTTTTCGCCGATGAGTATCTTGTATTTCTGGGTGATGTGGCGGATTATCGCCTGGTCGAACTTGTTGCCTGCCATCTTGATGGAGCGGCTCTGTACGATACCGTTGAACGAAACAATAGCCACGTCGGCAGTACCGCCGCCGATATCCACGACCATGGTGCCGTTAGGCTTGGAGATATCCACGCCTGCGCCGATGAGCGCCGCGATGGGCTCTTCAATAAGGAACACCTTGCGCGCGCCCGCGGACATCGCCGCCTCGACGACTGCGCGGCGCTCCACGTCGGTGACGGAGGAGGGAACGCACAGGACTATCCTGGGCTTCATCATAGCGCCACCGTTCACCATGTGGATAAATTCGCGTATCATCGCTTCGGTCATGTCGTTGTCGGAGATAACGCCGTCCTTAAGCGGACGGACCGCAACGATGTATTCCGGTGTTCTGCCGATCATTTTGTAGGCTTCCGCGCCGACGGCAACGACCGCTTTTTTCTTCTTGTCGTAAGCCACTACGGACGGTTCATTCAGCACTATGCCCTTTCCGGCAATGGTGATGATGATATTCGCGGTGCCGAGGTCTATACCTATATCAAGTGCCATATATATTCTCCATTCCTTAGAATTGTCTACACGTTGTGTCTGTTGAAAGACTACCTTAAATTATATCATGTTTTTTTGTGTTTTGCAATATATTTTGCTGCCTGCTGCAAAAGAAATTCACGTTCATTCGGAAAATTTCCGTCAACAACGCCGTCGAGGAGGTATTTCAGCACTATTCCCATTTCCCGGGAGGGCGCTATCAGCCCGGAAAGCGCCTTTCCGTCAACGGCGAGGTCTTTCAGCGTGAGGCAGCAGGACTGCGCGAGCGTTTCCGCGCGGGACAGGACTGCGCGCCATTCATCGCAGCGCGCTGCGCATTCAGGCTTTTTCGACATGTCGTCGCAGATATGAGCTGCGCAGATGTCCCGGAGGGTTTCCAGCCCGTATTTCCGGAGCAGGCGGCGCACTGACTTATCCGTATCGCTAAGCGGCACGTCGTGGTATCTGACGATTTTGCAGACCCTCTCCCGGAGCGCGTTGCTGCACTTCAGCCGCCGGAAGATACTTTCGGCGATATCGGCGCTGACCGCCGCGTGACCGTAGAAATGCCCCTCGCCGTCGTCGCCGAGCGAAAAGCGCTGCGGCTTCCCGATGTCGTGCAGCAGCATTGCGAGTGTCAGCTGGAGCCTGCACTCGTTGAATTCATCGGTTTCGGACAGCCGCGCGGCGGACTGCGCGGACATTACGCAGTGCTCGTAAATGTCCAGGCAATGATACCTGGAATGCTGATCGAAATCGAAGCATTCCAGGAATTCGGGAAGTATCACGGCGATTATCTCCCGGAAATCGTTCAGTACGCGGAACAGATTTTCACCGGAATTCCTGCCGGTCAGCAGCCCGCACAGCTCTGAAGATACGCGTTCTGCGGATATGTTTTTCAGCAGCTCACGGTTGTCCAGCATTGCCTGCGCGGTTTGTTCCTCTATTTCGAAGCCGAGAGTGGCTGCGAATCTCATTCCCCG
>CAKSHG010000113.1 GCA_934456315.1 uncultured Oscillospiraceae bacterium
AGCTCGACGAGATCCTGACCGTACTTGTTCAGTACATCGTAGGTTTCCTCCGGCTCCTGGGAAGTAACTCTCGCGGAACCGCGTATCTCGGATATAGCCTTAAGCAGCTTATCCTTAGTAACGCCGAAGCTGCGGAAGATACCCGCAACGCCGCTGGAGGGCTTCTCCGCAAGCGCAAGCAGCAGGTGCTCCACGCTGACGTACTCGTCCTTCATGCGCTCTGCCTGCGCCTCTGCTTCAGTGAACGCCTTGTCGAGGTCAGGAGAAACGTATATTTTTCCTGCCTCCCTGCCGCTTCCGGAAACCCTCGGCATTCCCTCGATGAAATGCAGCGCCGCCTGCTGTACCGCGTTGGCGTCGATGTTCATTTTGGTAAGTATCTGCCCGGTAAGGCTTCCGTCCTGGGTAAGCAGGGCGTAAAGCAGGTGCTCCTGCTCAACGCAGTTGTTCTGGTAGCTTACCGAGATGTCCTGCGCGGACTGCACCGCTTCAAGGGATTTTTTCGTGTATTTGTTAGGATTCATATATATGCCTCCTTTGCGTTAAGTCAATGTGTTTCAGATGATGAATTCCTGCTCCGGCAGCAGACTCGCGTAACATCGCTCCGCAGCCTTCGCAGCGCCCGCGGCGTCCGGGAGGTAGGAGAAGTACAGCTTCATTACCTCGTCGAGCATTTCCATATAATCCGCGACCGCCTGACCTAGCCGCGCGTCGGAAACGTCCTTTGGCGGGAGGTCCAGCGTCCGGGTGAATTTGCCCGGCTCAATGCGGAAAGTCAGGTCGTGGGTTATCCTGTCCGCAATGTACTTCTGCTCCAGCTGCGTCCAGCAGTGGAAGAATCCGCTCAGATCCTCGTTGAGCTGGTCGCTCTGGCTTCTTACGGAAACCTTAAGCTCGCCCGTGCGCTTTCTCGCCACCGCGAAAAGCTCGACGGAATAGCGCAGCGTCGGTTTGTAGCGGTATTTCAGCGCTGTTCGGCAGGCTACCGTGGCCGGAGATGGCTGCTGCGCCAGCCAGAATTCCCCGCCGACCGCTTCGCGTATCGCATTGGTGATCTGCTTGACGCGCATTTCGGGAGTTACGCAGCTCGTTCTTTCAGCCAGTATCTGATTTACCATCGCGGAGCGGCTTATCCCCGCGTTCCTCGCCATAACGTCGATCTCGTCGATAACATCGTCCGAGAGGACCAGGCTGTATATGCTCTTATCCGTAATCTCCACCTCCTTCTGTTAATAATTCTACCACAGAGTTATTAATTTGTCAAGCGGATTTAATAAATTTTCACGCAATTTTCGCAAAATTCGAAGAAAATATAAATTACCCCCTTGACAAACCTCCATATTATATGGTACAATTCAGTTAGTTGAGAATAACTCGTTGAACAGAAATAATACCATTCCCTGCCCGTAAGCAGCCGGAAAGGTTTAGTACATGGTTAGTTATTGCTAACAGAAAGGAAACACAATGAGCGTAGTAGTAATAGGCGGCAACGACCGCATGGCGACACGGTACAAGGACATCTGCGAAAGCTACCGCTGTAAGGCGAAGGTTTTCACGCAAATGCCTGCCGATCTCTCGTCCAAACTTGGCACACCCGACCTGATGGTGGTTTTCACGAATACCTGTTCCCACAAGATGGTGACTCTTGTAAACCAGAAATCCGAAAAGCACGGAATACCCGTAGCGCGGATACACAACGCCAGCGTAAACGCGCTGAAAACAGTGCTGGAGCAGTATGCGCGCTGATTGCCAGGAATCAGCCGCCCGCGTCTTTGTATGAATTGCACAAAACTAACTCCAAGGTTTGCCTTATCTAACTGCGTTAGTCACAAAAAACTCTGAAATCCCTTTTCACCAGTCAAAACGGCTTGACAAATCCGGAGCAAAGTAGTATTATATAACTCGGTTAGAACATTCTAACGAAATGGGCAGTACTCCAAGTCAAAGGTAAAGGAGGTAGCGCAAATGATGCCACTTACTCTCGCCTCTGTAGGCGAAGAAAACATGATAAAGAAAGTGGGCGGGAGCCCCGAAACGCGTAAGTTCCTGGAAAGCCTGGGCTTTGTCGCAGGCGGTCTGGTTACTGTCGTAAGCGAGATATCAGGAAACGTTATCGTTAACGTCAAGGAATCCCGCGTTGCCGTTTCTAAAGAGATGGCAGCGAAGATAATGGTCTGAATTTCAGACCATACGAGTATACTATAAAAGGAGGAAGGTTTGCATGGCTACATTAAGAGATGCCAAGGTAGGACAGACCGTCACCGTGAAGAAGCTCTCCGGTGAGGGCGCGATCAAGCGCCGGATTATGGATATGGGTATCACTAAGGGTACCGAGATCTATATCCGCAAGGTCGCTCCGCTGGGCGATCCGGTCGAGGTCACAGTCAGGGGCTACGAGCTGTCGCTCCGTAAGGCTGACGCTGAAATGGTCGAGATCTGACCTGCTTTTTTATGATAATGCGTTAGGATAGTCTAATATAGTTAGTTTCATCTACAGTTGTTAGATTAGGTTAACTTATAGCAGATACGGCGCAGATTTGAGAGGAGAAAACAAATGGACATAAGGATAGCGCTCGCAGGTAACCCTAACTGCGGCAAGACAACGCTCTTCAACGCGCTGACCGGCTCCAACCAGTTCGTCGGAAACTGGCCGGGCGTTACGGTCGAGAAGAAAGAGGGCAGGCTGAAAGGACGCAAGGACGTCATCATCACCGACCTGCCGGGTATTTATTCGCTCTCTCCCTACACACTTGAGGAAGTCGTAGCGAGAAATTACCTTGTAGGCGAACGCCCCGACGCGATACTGAACATCATCGACGGTACCAACCTTGAACGTAACCTCTACCTGACCACCCAGCTCGTTGAGCTCGGTATCCCGGTAGTCGCTGCGGTCAACATGATGGATGTCGTAAAGAAGAACGGCGACAAAATAAATATCGAGCAGCTCGCCAAGGAACTCGGCTGCGAAGTCTGCGAGATATCCGCTCTTAAAGGCACTGGTATCACCGAGGCAGCCAACAAGGCTATCAAGGCTGCGCAGGACAAGACCAAGATGATCCCCCAGCACACATTCAGCGGCGTAGTTGAGCACGCTCTGGCACACATCGAGGAAGCAGTCCTCCACGACCTCCCCGAGGGACAGCAGCGCTGGTACGCCATCAAGATATTCGAGCGTGACGAGAAGGTCCTCGCGATGATGAATATCCCGAAGGATAAGCTCGACCACATCGAATCCGACATCAAGGCTGCGGAAGCAGAACTCGACGACGACGCAGAATCCATCATCACCAACGAGCGTTACGTCTACATATCCACTATCATCAAGGGCTGCCTGACCAAGAAGAACAAGGGCGGTCTGACCGTTTCGGATAAGATCGATAAGATCGTCACCAACCGCTGGCTGGGTCTGCCGATATTCGCAGTCGTAATGTGGCTGGTTTACTACGTTTCCATGGTAACGGTCGGCGCGAACGCAACCGACTGGGCTAACGACGGACTGTTCGGCGACGGCTGGTTCGCACTTGGAATAGGCAGAGGCGCATACGACGAGGCTTCCGAGGAATACGGCGACGCAATGAGCGCTCTGGACGCATTCGGTGTTGCTCCCGACCTTGAGGACGAGGAGTTCGACGCTGACGCAGCACTCGCAGACATCACCGCGTTCACTCCTGCAGAGGAATCCGTTCCTTACGAGGTAGAGGACGAGGAAACCCTCGCAGTAAGCGAGATCACAGTTTACGCTTCCGAGATCCCCGCTGACGCGGACGAGGAAGAAACTCTCGGCACCACCTACAGCGACGCTGTAGCTTACTTCACCGAAAACGGCTTTGATGAGCCTGACCCCGCTTCCTACGGTCCGTGGGTACCCGGTATCCCGGTTCTCGTTGAGAACGGTCTGGACGCTATCAACTGCGTTGACTGGCTCAAGGGTCTGATACTCGACGGTATCGTAGCCGGTGTTGGCGCGGTACTCGGCTTCGTTCCCCA
Source organism: uncultured Oscillospiraceae bacterium (assembly GCA_934456315.1). Classification (GTDB taxonomy): domain Bacteria; phylum Bacillota; class Clostridia; order Oscillospirales; family Ruminococcaceae; genus CAG-115. Next base: position 3,988 of record CAKSHG010000113.1, read on the forward strand.
GATGCTGGTACTGTTCATCTTCCTGGCATTCCTCGAGGCTTGCGGTTACATGGCGCGTGTTGCGTTCGTGCTCGACCGTGTATTCAGAAAGTTCGGTCTTTCCGGTAAGTCCTTTATCCCGATCCTCATCGGTACCGGCTGCGGTATCCCTGGCATCATGGCTTCCCGTACCATCGAGAACGAGCGTGACCGCCGCATGACCGTAATGACTACAACGTTTATCCCCTGCGGCGCTAAGGTTCCGTTCATCGCGATGATCGCGGGCGCTATATTCGGCGGTTCTCCGTGGATCTCCACCGGCGCTTACTTCATCGGTATCGCGGCTATCATCATTTCTGGTATTATCCTCAAAAAGACCAAGATGTTCGCCGGCGACCCCGCTCCGTTCGTAATGGAGCTCCCGGCTTACCACCTGCCGACAGTCGGCAACGTACTCCGCTCCATGTGGGAGCGCGGCTGGTCCTTCATCAAGAAGGCTGGTACCATCATCACGCTTTCTACCATCTTCGTATGGTTCACCTCTTACTTCGGATTTGTTGACGGCGCGTTCCAGATGCTGGACGAGAGCCAGATGCAGTACTCCATTCTCGCTACGATCGGCAGCGCTATCTGCTGGATATTCGCTCCTCTTGGCTGGGGCAACTGGCAGGCTACCGTTGCAGCGGTTACAGGTCTTGTCGCTAAGGAGAACATCGTTGGTACCCTCGGCGTACTCTACGGCGGCGGAGATCAGTCGGTATACGCAGCTATGGGCGCAGCGTTCACCAGCGTAAGCGGTATGTCCTTCCTTATATTCAACCTGCTGTGCGCACCCTGCTTCGCAGCAATGGGCGCTATCAAGCGTGAGATGAACAACACAAAGTGGTTCTGGTTCGCGATAGGCTATGAGTGCGGATTCGCGTATGTCATCGCCCTCATCGTAAACCAGCTCGGCAACCTGTTCACAGGTACGCTGATGACCGCAGGCGCAGGCGCTGTTTGCAACATCATCAGCCTTGTATTTGCAGTTGCCCTGCTCGCAGGTCTTATCTACATGCTGTTCAGACCTTACAAGGAAGCTACAAAGCTCACCAAGAACGTAAAGGTTTGATCATCTGAAGCCTTGAACTGAAATATCAAAGCGGGCGGTCGGGGGAACTCAGCCGCCTGCTGCTTTTCGGGAGATGTGATAATTATGCTGGAATTCTTTCAGAACAACTGGGGCAGTCTTGTGGTAGGCGCGGTCGTGCTTGCCGTGGTAGTGCTCATCGTGATAAAGCTCGTCCGCGACAGAAAGGCAGGGAAGTTCACCTGCGGCGGAAACTGCGGCTCCTGCGGGGCATGCAACGGACACTGCGCGGGCTGCCATGAGTGCTCCGCCCAGAACAAGAAGTAAAGAGAGGAACGAAAATGCTGACCTACGCACAGAAAAAGTACCTTTTCGCGATTTACCGTCTGGGACAGAACGGCTCGGTCGTGAGTTCATCGGACGTATCCAGGCTGGTCGGAGTTTCCAAGGCAAGCACGGTGAAAATGACCCAGCGCCTTATCGACGACGGCTATATTTTAAAGGAGCCATACGGGAAGATATCCCTGACCGACTCCGGGATAAAGGCTGCTTCCACGCTGTTCACCAGCAGCGTGGTGCTCTGCGATTTTCTGCACAAGCGCGTCGGCATAGACGAGCAGGAGGCTGACCGCGACGCCGTGAAGATAGTAGCGGAGCTTTCCGAGGAAAGCCTTGACAAGTTCGTACGATTCGCGTTAGGAGATGTTGTAAATGCCTGAAAACCTGCCAACGATACTGATAATTGCCGTAATTGCAGTGGTGTGCGTCATAGCCGTGTTCAGCATAATAAAGCGCGCGAAAAGCGGCTGCTGCGGAGCGGGCGGCGGCGACATCGAGGAGCACATAAAAAAGGACATCTCCGACTACTCCCACAGCTGCACTGTTAAGATAGGCGGAATGCACTGCGACAAATGCGCCAACCGAATAGCGACGGCATTCAACCGTCAGGACGGCGTGTACGCCGAGGTCGACTGGAGATCCGGCACGGCTCATATTCTCTCAAAGGAGCCGCTCCCGGAACTGCTGATACGCCGTACTATCATAGGACTGGATTACACAGTGGATAGTATTTCAGAAGACAGGTGATATTAAAGGATCCCGGACACGTTGGTGCCCGGGATCGTCTTATTTGTAAATTGCGGCTTCCGACAGGATCATCTGATAAAGTTAGTGCGGATCACCTTTTCAGGAACCGGGCAGGCAATGCCTGCATTCTTTCCCGCCTCGATGCACTTCATCAGCCAGGTCATATTCTTCGCAAGGGTGGAAAGCGTCTGAAGTCCCTCGGCGTCCTGGAGCACCTGCTCCGGAAGATTTCCGTGCACCTGGTTCCAGTACTGCGAACCTACTACCGGCATATTGTTGATTGTGAAATACTTGTTCAGCTGGTCAAACGCTGCCGACGCTCCGCCTCTGCGGCAGCTTACAACGCCCGCCGCCGGCTTGAACGCCATGCTCTTCCCACCGGAATAGAACGCTCTGTCCATAAACGCGCCCATCAGCCCGCTTATAGCCGCATAGTGCACCGGAGAACCAAAGATGTAACCATCAGCCCCGGCAGCTTTCAATACGAATTCGTTCACAACATCGTCAATGCAGCACTTGCCAAGCCCCTTCTTGCAGGCTCCGCAGCCGATACAGCCGGATATCGGCTTGTTGCCTATCCAGAATATCTCGGTATGTACGCCGAGCTCCTCAAATACGGACGCGGTGTGCTTGAGCGCAGCGTCTGTGCAGCCGTGCTCGTGAGGGCTGCCGTTTACTAATAATACAGTCATGGTGATACCTCCTGGTTTTGATATACTCATGGTCATCTCTAAAAACCTTGTTTGAGCGAAAATGTGTATAGCACACCGACTGCTTCTT
>CAKSHG010000114.1 GCA_934456315.1 uncultured Oscillospiraceae bacterium
GCCAGTATCGGAATGAGTATCATCGGCCAGCCAAGGTCGCTTGCAGGATCCTTGCCGAGCGGGATCCCGAGGAATTCTAGCTTGTCGTTGAGCTCCGCCATGTTATCCTTGTCGGACTGCTGTAAGCTGTAAGAGGACGCAGTCGGATCGACGCTGGACACCTGACCGTACATCTCAATAGCGTAAAGCTCTCTCTGGAGCGTGGACGCCTGGGTGTAGGTCAGCGAGTCGCTGTCAGCGGTCGCCTTAACGGAGCCGTACTTGCGCTGTACTGTTTCAACTTCGCTTCTGGTGGAAGCAGAGAAGCTGTGGGTCTGTCTGTACTCGTTCTTCTCGGTTTCATCGTCGATCGCGTCTACCTCTGCCTGCTCCGCCTTCGTGAGGGAGTAGAGGTCGCTTTCGGTAAACAGATCGTTGCCGTTATCCTCATTAAAGGAAGTGAGGGTCGCCTTCGCGATGACCTTCTTCACCATATTCTTGCTGGTGGAGTCAAGGTTTGCCCAGACATCGTCAGTAAGCGGCTCCTCGCCGTCGCTAAGGCAGTTCGCGTTGTAGTACTCGAGTATCTGCCTTGCATCGCGGACGATATCGTCATGCTTGGTGAGTGCGTCACCGGTGAGCTCCTGGGTGTTTCCGTACTCATCAACGAAGATCTTCGTCATGGAAACGTAGTAGGACTCCTGCATGATCTGGGTGGTGTTGCCCATGTGCATAATATGGGTCATGGGCTTGTAAACAACGTCCAACACGCCGAACAGGAGCAGGAATGTGATAGCCATCGTGCCGCAGCCGCCCATGGGGCTGTAGCCCTGTGCCTGGAGCTTTGCAAGCTCCTGCTGCTGCTTTTCCTGGTTGTTCTTGTATTTCTGCTGGATCTCTCTTACCTTAGGTGCAAATATCGCTGATTTTGCGCTGTTTTTCTGCTGCTTTATCGACAGCGGCAGCATAGCCAGCTTTACGATAAATGTAAACACCAGGATCGCCACGCCGATGCTGGCGCCAGTGTTCTTGCAGATGACCTCATAGATCGCCCACATGATGTAGCCAAGGGGATAGCCTATGATACTGTACAGGAACTCTATTGTGTCCACGTCCTTTCGTTATTGCGCAGCGCTGTGGGTGGATCGGTTAGTAGCGCGCTGCTCTGTGCGTCCGACCGGATAGGCTCCGGCGTCTTTTGAATGGTATATGATAACACGGCGCATAAAGCCGCTGTTGACTTCACTTTTCAGCTGGTTTCTTATCTCTGTATGACGACCGGATATCTTCGCTTAGGTAGTCGGCGCTGTCGTCGTCCGGAATGCCAAAATCCGGGGGCACCGGCAGTCTTTCGGGGTGAAAGCAGAACTTCTGCGGCACAGGGTCGATGCCGCCCGCACCGAACGGGTTGCACCGCATAATTCTCCATAACGTCAAATAACCGCCCCTCACCGCACCAAAACGCCGAATAGCGGTCAGCCCGTATTCGGAACAGCTTGGATAATAGCGGCAGCACGGCGGTAAGATCTTTGACAGCGTAAGTCTGTACAGCTTGATGATCGCAAGAAAAATATACTTCATGACAGCTTAGACAGAACATTCTTCATCAGCAGGGAGTAGATCTTGGTGGACTTCAGCTCCGGAGTCTTGCTCCTTGCGACAAAGACGAAATCGTAACGCTTTTGTGTTTTCTCTTTCAAAATCGGCTCGAAAAGGCGGAAGGCTTCCCTTATTATCCGCCTTGAGCGATTTCGTTTGACCGCGTTTCCGACCTTTTTCCCGGTAACAATACCGAGCCGGTTGCACCGCCCGCGCCTTTCCCTGACATAGCAGACAAAGCCGTATGTGACGATACTATCCCCTTTTTTGAAGAGGAAGCTGAAATCGCGGTTGTTCTTGATCACAATGTACTTCTTTTTGAATTCAGACATTGCAGTCAGATCAGTAGGTCAGCTTTTTTCTGCCCTTTGCGCGGCGGCGAGCGAGAACCTTACGACCGTTCTTGGTTGCCATTCTCTTCATAAAGCCGTGCTCGTGCTTTCTCTGAAGCTTCTTGGGCTGGTAAGTTCTTTTCATTGATAGACCCCCCTTTATTGAACATGGTAGTATCGCTGTATGTTTTTCCGGAATCTGCCTTTGGATATAGCTTCTCCGCACACAGCTGTCAACAATAATTTATTATACCGTATTATAAAAGCATTGTCAAGGGTTTTTTGAAATTTTCCCGATATTTTCATTTATTAAATAACTGCCAGTATAAACAGTGCTGCAATATACAAAAAAACAGGCTTGTAATTATGTCGTTTTTTTGTTATACTTATATTATACGCTTGTAAACGATTTTATAAACGCGGGGGTGACAAAGTGAGGTTATTGAAGTCCACAAAGCTGATACCAGGCATAAAAAGCGAGCAGACCCGCATACACGCTCCGGCGATGCGCGACCGGACAACGCTCTCCGGCGGCAGAAAGCTCCGCCACGAACTGAAATTCATCATCAACGAGGGCACCTATCTCATGCTAAGGGAGCGCCTGACCCCGCTGATGACGGTAGACCCACACGGCGTGAACGGCGAATACCGCGTGACCAGCCTTTACTTCGACGACATCTACAACTCCGCCTACTGGCAGAAGATGAACGGCATACAGACCCGCAGGAAGTTCCGCATACGCGCCTACGACCTCGACCCGTCGCTCATCAGCCTGGAATCCAAGCACAAGGACGACGCCTACGTTTCCAAGCTGTCCCGGCGGCTGACCGACGAGCAGTACCGCTCGCTGCTTGCGTGCGACAGCGGGTTCATGGCAGACAGTGACAGCGACGAGGACGCATTCGGCGAGTTCTACCGAGCCGACCTGCTGACGCGGCTGCGTCCGAGGGTAATTGTGGATTACCGACGCCAGGCGCTGATATCACGGTTCGGAAACGTCCGGATAACGTTCGACAAGCAGCTTTCCGCCTGCTTCAACACGATGGACATGTTTGCTCCGGAAGCGCAGTATACTCCGGTCCTCGGCGGAGATATCATACTGGAAGTTAAATTTGACAGCTATATTCCCGAAAGTATACAGACGGCGCTGCAAGGGCTGAACGCTCCGCAGCAGTCAGTATCGAAATACATATTATGCACAGAAAGAATGTTGGAGGTATTATCCCATGGTTGATTCGATAAGCCAGTTCCTGGCAAGCAGCTCAAAGCTCACTGACGCAATAAATCTGTTCGGCACGGATCTGGAGCTTGCCAACCTTTCCGTCACGACTATTCTGGTGACGCTGCTGACGGCGGCGGTCTGCGGCGCAGTCATCTATCTTGTGTACCGCTTCTTCAACCGCAGCGTTATCTACAACGAAAACTTCAACATTCTCGTGATACTCACGACCGTGGTCACCTCGTTCGTCATAATGACGATAAGCTCCAATGTTGTGCTGTCGCTGGGCATGGTCGGCGCGCTCTCCATCGTCAGATTCCGTGCGGCGGTGAAAGACCCGCTGGACATCGGATTCCTGTTCTGGGGCATTGCGGCGGGCATCACGGCTGGTGCGCAGCTCTACTGGGTGGCTCTGCTCGGAACTGCTGTGATAGCAGTGCTGTACATACTCATCACAATTTTCCGCAAGGAGAAGAAAAGCTACCTGCTCATCGTGCGCTATGATTCCGCAAGCGAAATGAACGTCAACGGCGTTCTCGGCGGCGTGAAGTACCGCCTGAAAAACAAGACCCAGACCGGAAACAAAGTGGAGCTCACCGTTGAAGTCAAGATAAAGAAGAATGACACCACTTACCTCAGCCGTTTCAACGCCATCGACGGCGTAGACAGCGTTACTCTGCTTGAATACAGCGGCGAGTACATGAACTGATCACATCACTGCAAAAAAATTGCCCGGTGGGGAAACCGGGCGTTTTTTTGCTCAGACCGGGGAAAGTCTGCGCATACAGGAGATATCAGCAGATCTCGGCGAGGTAATTCTCGACCAGTTCGTAAATATGCACCGGCGACGCCTCGTATTTGTTCAGGGCGTCCACGAACTGACCTATCGCTTCACGATCCGAGGTAATGTCGTCAACGCAACATTCCCCGGACTCAACGCCGAAACCGGTGTAGCTTTCTCCATCATCGCTGGTATACTGCTTTGCTGTGATAGTCCACATAATTACCTTCTCCTTTTTATTACTGGGATTTATTTGCTTTTTCTATACTAAAAGTATACCACAACAAATGCGGAATGTCAACAAATATGCCGTTAAGATTCCGCTAAGGCATTTCGTCAACAATTAATTTACACTTTGTTATATTTTATTCTCCAGTTATTTATGTTTTCCGATATGGTATGATAATTATTGACACAATAAGATTTATGTGGTATAATCAATAGCGGCGGCTCTGACCGCTAAAAAAGTGTTAAGGTGGTAATTATATGAGATTAGGATTCAATACCTGGCGGCTGCTTACTACCGGACTGGTTCTTCTGGGCGTAGGAATAGCCCTGATCGTGATAACAGCCGGGGAAATGCTCGACTACTCAAAAAAGGGCACTGACTACAGCACGCTCGAATGGTTCGACTTCCATGAAGGAATGATGGTCGAGGGCGATCTCCCGGTGAATTACGGCGCATATGAGGAGATCATTGACCAGGACAACAACAATTCTGTTGGTCAGTTTTTCCTTATTGATTCGGGCACGGCACGCCTGATGGGTCTGTATACCCCGGTGAAAAGCCTGATAAGCTCCCTTGAAGAACAATACGATCAGTGGCAGTCCGACTACGACATCACTCCGGTGCATTTCAAGGGTAAGGTCACCGAAATGGACGACGAGGACCGGGAATTCATCAGGCAGTACCTGATAAACGATGGCTTTACAGCCGAGGAAGCAGACGATTATGTAATCGACCTGTACATTAAGTGCGTCGACACTGATTCTCACCCTGTTCTGCTGATAATAGGGATCGTCGCGTCAGTCGGCGGGATCGTATTCCTGCTCATGTTCGTGCGAAGAAAGATGATGGGAAGATAATCAATATTGCAAAACGCCCCTTTCCGTATCGGAAAGGGGCGTTTGTCGTTATCTCATCTTCTCATCAGAAGAAAATTCTCTCCTCGATGTAAGCCTTGACTTCTGTCAGCGGGATACGAACCTGCTGCATGGAGTCGCGCTCGCGGACTGTTACGCAGCCGTCTGTTTCGGTGTCGAAATCGTAGGTTATGCAGAACGGAGTGCCTATCTCGTCCTGTCTGCGGTAACGCTTGCCGATAGCGCCTGCGTCGTCGAAATCAACATTGAAGTACTTAGCAAGCTCGTCGTGGAGCTCGCCAGCCTTTTCGCTGAGCTTCTTGGAAAGCGGAAGTATCGCAGCCTTCACCGGAGCCAGAGCCGGGTGCAGGTGCATTACGGTACGGCTGGTGCCGTCCTCGAGCTGCTCCTCATCGTATGCGTCGCATACGACTGCCAGGAACAGACGCTCAACGCCGAGGGACGGCTCGATAACGTACGGAATGTACTTCTCGTTAGTTTCAGGGTCGAAGTACTCCAGACTCTTGCCGGAGGTCTTCTGGTGCTGGGTCAGGTCGTAGTCTGTACGGTCAGCAACGCCCCAGAGCTCGCCCCAGCCGAACGGGAACATGAACTCGAAATCGGTGGTAGCCTTGGAGTAGAAGCAAAGCTCCTCCGGGCTGTGGTCGCGAAGTCTGATGTTCTCTTCCTTAAGACCGAGGGAGAGCAGGAAGTTCTTGCAGTAGCTTCTCCAGTACTGGAACCACTCGAGGTCGGTGCCGGGCTTGCAGAAGAACTCAAGTTCCATCTGCTCGAACTCGCGTACGCGGAAGATGAACTGACCGGGGGTTATCTCGTTACGGAAAGACTTGCCGACCTGGGCAACGCCGAACGGTACCTTTTTGCGGCTGGTGCGCTGGATATTCGCAAAGTTAACGAAAATACCCTGTGCGGTTTCCGGACGGAGATAGATCTCGTTCTTGCTGTCCTCGGTCACGCCCTGGAATGTCTTGAACATCAGGTTGAACTGGCGGATATCAGTGAAGTTGGTGGAGCCGCAGTTCGGGCACTTGATCCCATTTTCCCTGATGTAGGTCATCATCTGCTCGTTGGTCCAGCCGTTTGCGTCGCCGCCGTTGTCCTCAATGAGCTTGTCTGCGCGGTGACGGGTCTTGCAGTCCTTGCAGTCCATCAGCGGGTCGGAGAAGCCGCCAACGTGTCCGGAGGCAACCCATGTCTGCGGGTTCATCAGGATAGCGGAGTCCAGTCCTACGTTGTACTTGTTCTCCTGAATGAACTTCTTGCGCCATGCGTTCTTGATGTTGGTCTTGAGCTCAACACCGAGGGGACCGTAGTCCCATGTGTTTGCAAGTCCGCCGTAGATCTCGCTGCCGGGGTAAACGAAGCCTCTGCCCTTGCAGAGCGCAACGATTTTGTCGAGGGTCTTTTCTGTGTTGTTCATGTTTGATTCCTTTCAGCCCTGCATGGCTTGCAGGGACAGTAAAATAGTTACTTCTATAGTATAACGCAAAAACTCCCATAAGTCAAGTGGAATTTGCCTATGGAAATATTACTGCAAAAAGATAAAAGGGAGGCGAAAGCTACTTTTAGTGCTGTCAAAAAAACTATATTTTATAGTAGCAGGGACTTTCAAATTTGTAGCACTAATTGGGGAGTCGAGGGGTGCGCCCCTCCCTTGACTCTCCCAGTTGGGGGGGTGCAGTAAGACGAACACTAACCGCGTTTAATTATAGTTTCTAAACCCTTTCGGCTTTCCGGCAAACTGAAAGGGGAGCACAAGCCCCCCTTTATTTGTTTACTTGAGATTTGCAGCGTCGATACGGTTGAGCGCACGCTTGAGCTTAGCCTCTGCAAGGCGGAACTCGTTATCGCCTGCCGCAGCTTTCATACGCTCCTCTGC
>CAKSHG010000115.1 GCA_934456315.1 uncultured Oscillospiraceae bacterium
GTATCCCTGGAGGTAATCGCAGCCCATGTCGATGAGCAGCTGCGCCATCTCCCTGGTTTCCACACCCTCGACGACTATGCGCTTTTTCAGCGATTTCAGCATTTCAACGGTATGCTTTAGGATAACGAACGCCTCCTCGTTCTCCATCGCGGGCCACAGAATGCTCTTGTCTATCTTTACGATATCCATCGGCAGGCTTATCAGGTAGTTCGCGGTGGAGAATCCCGTGCCATAGTCGTCCATCGAGAATGTAACGCCCTTGGAGATAAGGCAGTTCATGTTCTTCAGCAGCGCGTCGTAATTCGCAAGCCCGGCGGTTTCGGTTATCTCGAAATTTATCTGCTCCGGAGGAATGCCGTACTCGCCCATTATCTTCATCAGCCTGTCGGAAAGCTGCTCCTGAACGCACTGGAGCACGGACAAGTTCACCTCGACATATTTCACGCCGAGCGCCTGCGCCTTTCCGCTCTTCATGAACTCGCACACCTTGCGGAACGCTATCTCGCCTATCTCGATTATCATTCCGTTGGATTCGGCGAGCGGAATGAACTCCTCCGGGCTGACGTAACCCAGCTCGGGGTCCTTCATGCGGATAAGCGCCTCGGAGCAGACGAATCCGTGCTCCGCCGGCTCGTAGATGGGCTGGTAGTACATCTCGAAGCTCTTGTTGACTATGCAGTTCTTGATGGTGCTCAAAATGTGCATTTCGCGCTTTTTCGCGGTGATGGAGTCCTTGGCGGCGACGAACACGCTGCCCTCCGCCTTTTCGGTGGTGCGGAGAGTGTACTCTATCGCGTCGCGGACGTCCTCGGCGGACTGCGCAAAATCAGGGTAGCGCACAACGCATATTTTCGGCGTCAGCGTAGCTTCGATGCCGTGCAGCGTCACCGGATTCGAGAACAGGTCAAGTATCCTGTCAGTGAGGTACTTTTCGGTGATATGGTGCTTTTCGTCGGTGAACATGGCGAACTCGCAGCCGCCGAGGTGGTAGACCTCCGTCGTGCCGAATCCGTTCATCAGCCTTGCCGCGACCGCCCTGGGAGCCAGCTTGCGCTCGCCTACGCTGAACAGCCCGTTGATATAGGTCAGCCCGTCGAACCGGAACGCCGCAATGGCAAAGGGCTTATGGTCGTCGATGCGTATCCCTACGCTGTTGAAGAACGCCTCGTCGTTGAAGCAGTCCGCAGACTTATCGGTGAAATCGTCCGGATTCTGGATTATGATGAGGAACATCACAAGCACCAGCGCAATGGCGTAGTTACCAAAAACCTGCGCCGGAAGCAGAAGCTGCACGACAGTCGCAGCGACAGTGACAACGAAGAAGAAAATGATGGAAGCCGCCTGGATCCAGTCGCTCTTGCGGCGGTACCGCACGAACAGGAACGACCCGAACACCATCAGCAGCAGCGCTATGACCGGGTAGACATAGAACAGCGGACCGTGGCAGTACTCCATATCCTCATTGAAGTAGATTATCAGCTTCGTGAACGGAGTAGTTACCAGCAGCAGGGTTTCTGCGGAAATGAGCGAGAGCGTAAAGACGGCGCTCGGCTTTGAGATCCTGTTGCGCCTGGTCAGCGCTGTGACGTACATCATGTAGAGGATAGCCCCGAGGTCATAGAAGAACAGATAGGATATATGTATTGCGTAATTCACCCAGAGCGGCAGGTCCGCCGCCATGGCGAGCGACTTCATAGCGAAGGTATGCGTCAGCGACGACATGAACGTACAGCCAAGCATTCCGGCGTAGATACGGTTGGACATGCCAGGGTACTTCCGGCGGGCGAAGAAGATCAGCATGAGTACGGCGATAAGCCCCATCGTCGCGTATTCGTATTCAACAACATAATTTATGGAATTCATGCCGTACCTCCATTCTTTTCACCACTTACTGATTTTATTGTACCACAATTCATTCAACTTGTCAACACAAAAAGGGCGTGCATAAACTGCACGCCCCGAATGTATGCGGAAATTACTTGATAACTCTTACGGAAACAACGCCCGCAACAGCCTTGATAGCTGCTTCGATGCCGGTAGCGTCGCCCTTGACGTCAAGGCAGGTGTACGCGTAGTCCTTCTTGGACTTGCTTACCATGTTCTCGATGTTCAGACCGGCAGCGGAAACCGGAGCGGTGATGTTGTTCAGCAGACCCTCGGCGTTCTTGTGGATAACGCAGATCTTTGCATTGCCGGAGATAGCCATCTCAACGTTCGGCAGGTTGACGGAGTTCCTGATGTTGCCGTTCTCGATGTAGTCAACGATCTCCCTGACTGCCATGACTGCGCAGTTGTCCTCGCTCTCGGGAGTGGAAGCGCCCAGGTGCGGCATTGCAACAACGCCGTCCAGACCGATGAGCCCGTCGGTCGCGAAGTCGGTAACGTAGCAAGCCATGCCGCCGTTTGCGAGCGCGTCGATGATAGCCTTTTCGTCTACCAGGGTATCTCTTGCGAAGTTCAGCAGGCGGACGGTCTTCTTCATGGAAGCGATAGCCTCTGCGTTTATCATGCCCTTTGTGTCAGGCAGCGCGGGAACGTGCAGCGTGATGTAGTCGCACTTCTCGAAAATTTCCTTGTTGCTCTTTACATAATGAACCTTGCCGGAGAGCTTCAGAGCGTTCTCAACGGAGAGGTACGGGTCAGCGCCGTAAACGTCCATGCCGAGCTCTGCGGCTGCGTTAGCTACCAGGATACCGATAGCGCCCAGACCGATAACGCCGAGCTTCTTGCCCATTATCTCGGGACCTACGAACTGGCTCTTGCCCTTCTCGACCAGCTTTCCTACCTCGTCGCCCTTGCCCTTGAGGGTCTTGATCCAGTCCATAGCAGCCGGGATCTTTCTGGAGGACAGCAGCAGACCTGCGATCACCAGCTCCTTAACGGCGTTTGCGTTGGCGCCGGGGGTGTTGAATACTACAACGCCCTTTTCGGTGCACTTGTCGATCGGGATATTGTTGACGCCTGCGCCTGCTCTTGCGATAGCGAGGAGGTTGGAGGGCAGCTCCATCTCGTGCATGGAAGCGGAGCGGACCAGGATAGCGTCAGGATTCTTTTCATCGTCGCTTACGGCGTACTTGCTCTTGTCGAGCAGGTCGGTGCCGCATGCGGCTATCTTATTGAGTGTAAGTACGTTTATCATGTTATGCTCTCCTTTGATCAGGCGTTTTCAGCCTCGAACTTCTTCATGAACTCGACCAGCTTCTCAACGCCCTCGATAGGCATTGCGTTGTAGATGGAAGCTCTCATGCCGCCGACGGTCCTGTGACCCTTGAGGTTTACGAAGCCTGCTGCGGTAGCCTCCTTGACGAACTTCGCGTCAAGCTCCTCGTTGCCGGTAACGAACGGAACGTTCATCAGAGAGCGATCCTGCGGAACGACGGTACCCTTGAACAGCTTGCTCTGGTCGAGGAAATCGTAAAGGATCTTAGCCTTCTTCTCGTTGTGAGCCTTCATAGCCTCAAGACCGCCCATCTTCTTTATCCACTTGAATACCTTGCCGCAGATGTAGATAGCGTAGCAGTTCGGGGTGTTGTAGAGGGAGTCGTTGTCAGCCTGGGTCTTCCACTTGAGCATGGTGGGAGTTCCGGGGAGAACATCGTCTGTGATGAGGTCCTCGCGGATTATAGCGATCACCAGACCTGCCGGACCTACATTCTTCTGAACGCCGCCGTAAATAACACCGTACTTGGTGACGTCTACCGGCTCTGACAGGAAGCAGGAGGACACGTCAGCGACCAGTGTGTGACCCTTTGTGTTGGGGAGGGTCTTGAACTTGGTGCCGTAGATGGTGTTGTTCTCGCAGATGTAAACATAGTCAGCGTCCTCGGGGATATCGAGGTCGGAGCAGTCGGGGATGTAGGAGAAAGTCTTGTCTGCGGAGGAAGCCACTGCAACTGCGTCGCCGTAGATCTTAGCCTCCTGGTAAGCCTTCTTAGCCCACTGACCTGTGATTATGTAAGCTGCCTTCTTGTTCTTCATGAGGTTCATCGGAACAGCCGCGAACTGCTGTGAAGCGCCGCCCTGGAGGAACAGTACCTTGTAGTTGTCCGGGATATTCATGATATCGCGGATATCCTTCTCGGCTTCCTTGATGATAGCGTCGTATGCCTTTGAACGGTGGGACATCTCCATAACGGACATGCCTGTGCCCTTGTAATCAAGCATTTCGTCTGCTGCTTCCTTGAGGACTTCCTCGGGCAGCACTGCGGGACCTGCGCTGAAGTTATAAACTCTCATTGAATTGCCTCCTGTAATGTTTGCTGTCATATCATGACGCGCAGACTGCCAAACCGCTGTGCAGTCTGCATTGATGAATCAACACTTCTATTATAAGACAATTTTTCCGTTATGTCAAGACTGAAATACCCGTTATGCAAAATAATTTTCTCTTTTTTGCAATTTCCGGACAGGTTTCTTGCGGTTTCGCGGACGTGGCGGATTTTTTGAACCTCATCTGACCAATAAAACTGACCGCCGCAGGCTGAACGCTTTCACACCTGCGGCGGTGTTCCACATCATGGGCTCACACGAACATTCCCGAAATCTGCGCCACTGCGAAGCACCCGATAACTCCCGCGCAGGTCGGCAGCAGGAACGCCGCCAGCGCCCACTTCCAGCCGCCCGCCTCCTTTTTTACAGTCAGCAGCGAGGTCGAGCAGGGCCAGTGCATGAGCGAAAACAGCATAGTGCAGACCGCCGTCCGCCAGGTCCAGCCGTTGTCCCCCAGGAGCTGCGCCAGCGCCGGGAGCGAAAGCTCCGTAAGACTCCCCTGCGACATGTAGCACATGATGATTATCGGTATGACTATCTCGTTGGCGGGAAGCCCCAGTATGAACGCCATCAGAATCACGCCGTCCATTCCGAGCAGCGCCGCGAACGGGTCGAGCGCCCCGGTGCACCAGGCGAGCAGCGTGCTTCCGCCGACGCTGACGTTCGCCAGGACCCATATCACCGCCCCCGCCGGAGCCGCGACTGCGGCGGCCCTCCCGAGCACGAACAGCGTGCGGTCCAGCAGGGAGCGCACTATCACCTTCCCGAACTGTGGCTTCCGGTAGGGCGGCAGCTCCAGCGTGAAGCCGGACGGCTGCCCCCGGAGGATCGTCGCCGAAAGGAACTTCGAAGCCGCGAAGGTCATTCCCACCCCGAGCAGCACCGCCGCCGTGACTATCGCGGCGGACAGCGCCGACGCCCCGAATCCCCCCGCCGTCCCGACGAAGAACACCGAAGCGAGCGTCAGTATGAACGGGAACTTCCCGTTGCAGGGGACGAACGCGTTGGTCAGCATCGCGATGAGCCGCTCCCGCCTGCTGTCGATTATCCGGCAGCCGACTATCCCGGCGGCGTTGCAGCCGAATCCCATCGCCATGGTCAGCGCCTGCTTCCCGCAGGCGCTGCACCGCTGGAACGGCTTGTCGAGATTATACGCCACCCTCGGCAGGTAGCCGGAGTCCTCAAGCAGCGTGAACAGCGGGAAGAATATCGCCATCGGCGGCAGCATTACCGCCGTCACCCACGCTAGAGTGCGGTAGGCTCCGTCCACGATTATCTCGCTCACCCACCAGGGAGCGCCGCTGAACAGCTCCGCGAGCCGCTCCCCGAGCCAGCCGAAAAGCTCCGACAGCAGCTGCGACGGGTAATTCGCGCCGCTTATCGTCAGCCAGAACACCACCAGCAGCAACAGTATCATCAGCGGGAATCCCAGCGCCTTTCCGGTCAGCAGGCGGTCTGCGCGGCGGTCGTTCCGGCGGCAGCCTGCGCATTCGCTGACCGCGCCGTCCGCGGCTTCCTCGGAATTCAGCGTGATGCAGGACACGATGCGGTCCCGGAGGATATCCAGAGTGATATCGTCCTCCGCAAGGCGCATTCTGCCGCGCTCCACCGCCGCGCTTACTTCCGGGTCGGAAAGCAGGTCGGCGCCGAGGTACTTCCCGGCTTCCTCCGCGAGGGTCTTGTCGCCCTCGATGAGCCGCAGCGCTAGCCAGCGCGGGTCGAGCCGCTCTCCGAAGCGCTCCCGCAGGAGCGGTTCAGCGCAGCCTATCGCGGATTCCACCGGGGTGATGTAATGCAGGCGCTTCGGGTGCAGCTCGGTTTCGCCGGCGCACAGGCGGTCGAGCGCAGCCGTCAGGGCTTTCAGAGTGCGCTTGTCGTGCGCGGAGGTGCCCACCACAGGGACGCCGAGGTTTTCCTCGAGCTGCGCCAGGTCGAGCGTTATCCCGCGCCGCTTTGCCTCGTCACAGAGGTTCACACAGACCAGCGTTTTCGGGCACAGCTCCATGACCTGCAAAGCAAGGTTCAGACTGCGCTGAAGGCAGGTCGCGTCGCAGACCACGACAGCCGCCTCCGCTCCGCCGAAGCACAGGAAGTCCCGCGCCGTTTCCTCCTCGGCGGAGTGAGCCAGCAGCGAGTACGTCCCCGGGATATCCACCAGGACGTAGCCGGAGCGCTCTGTCGAGCAGTAGCCCTGGGCGGTGGTGACTGTCTTTCCGGGCCAGTTTCCGGTGTGCTGGCGCATTCCGGTGAGGGCGTTGAAGATGGTGCTTTTCCCGACGTTGGGATTCCCGGCTATCGCGACGACCCTGTCGGCGGGACTGCGGCGCTTTATTTCAAGGGTTGTTTCGGCGGCGGCGAATCCGGTGGAGCTAGATGTCAGTCCCATCTTCCGCCCTCCTCACAAGCACGCCCCGGCTGTCCGCGGCCCTTATCGCGATGACCGCCCCGCGTATGCAGTACGCCGCCGGGTCGCCCATTGGGCTTACTCCGACGCACTCCACACGGGTGCCCTCCACAAGTCCTATATCCAGCAGCCGGCGGCGCATGTTCCCATGCACGCGCAGCCGCTCCACGACGGCTGATTCTCCCGGCTTTATCTCATTAAGGCACTTTTCCATGA
>CAKSHG010000116.1 GCA_934456315.1 uncultured Oscillospiraceae bacterium
CCGTAGCCGTTGCCGTTGAAGATAACTCTCTTGTGCTTCTTGATGTTCTCTACCAGCAGGTCATGCAGCGCTGCGTTGAAGTCGTCAGCCTTCTCAAGTACGTCAGCAAATTCGGTCAGGGAGTTTGCAACGATGGTGTTCAACACGGTGTTCGGACCTGCGATGTTCAGGCTGGAACCTGCGCTTCTGAACTCGAACTTGTTGCCGGTGAATGCGAACGGAGATGTTCTGTTTCTATCAGTGGTATCCTTCGGGAAGTTCGGGAGAGAGGATACGCCTACGTTGAACATGGAATGTCCGGAGGTGTACTCCCTGCCCTCCTCGAGAGCCTCGATAACGTTCTCAAGCTCCTCGCCGAGGAAGATGGAGATGATTGCAGGAGGTGCCTCGTTAGCGCCAAGTCTGTGATCGTTGCCGGCGGAAGCTACAGAAAGTCTGAGCAGGTCGGAATACTCGTCAACAGCCTTGATGATCGCTACCAGGAATGTCAGGAACTGCGCGTTCTCCATCGGGCTCTTGCCGGGGTCGAGCAGGTTCTGACCGTCGTCGGTGGACAGCGACCAGTTGTCGTGCTTACCGGAACCGTTGATGCCTGCGAAGGGCTTCTCGTGCAGCAGGCAAACCAGTCCGTGCTCGAGCGCGATCTTCTTCATCAGCTCCATTGTGAGCTGGTTCTGGTCGGTCGCCAGGTTAGCCGGAGCGAAGATAGGAGCGTTCTCGTGCTGTGCCGGAGCGACCTCGTTGTGCTTGGTCTTGGAGGTGATGCCGAGCTTCCACATGTGCTCGTCAAGGTCCTTCATGTAGCTAGCTACGCGGTCCTTGATGGTTCCGAAATAGTGGTCGTCAAGCTCCTGACCCTTGGGAGCCGGAGCGCCGAACAGCGTTCTTCCGGTGAAGATCAGGTCCTTTCTCTTATCGTAGGTAGCCTTGTTTACCAGGAAGTACTCCTGCTCGGCGCCTACTGTTGCAACTACTCTCTTGGTCGTGGTGTTGCCGAACAGCTTTAGGATCCTAAGTGCTGCGTCGGAAACTACGTCCATGGAACGGAGCAGCGGAGTCTTCTTGTCCAGTGCCTCGCCGGAGTAGGAATAGAATGCGGTCGGGATATACAGGGAGCCGCCCTTTACGAATGCGTAGGAGGTAGGATCCCATGCGGTGTAGCCTCTTGCCTCGAATGTAGCTCTGATACCGCCGGACGGGAAGCTGGACGCGTCAGGCTCGCCCTTGATGAGCTCCTTGCCGGAGAACTCCATGATGACTGTGCCGTCGCCCATCGGAGAGATGAAGCTGTCGTGCTTTTCAGCGGTGATACCGGTCATCGGCTGGAACCAGTGGGTGTAATGTGTTGCGCCCTTCTCGATCGCCCAGTCCTTCATTGCGCTTGCAACTACGTCGGCAATGCTGCTGTCGAGCTCCTTGCCCTCTGCGATGGTCTTTTTCAGAGCCTTGAACACGTTCTTCGGAAGCCTCTGCTTCATCGTTTCCTCATTGAAAACGTCGATACCGAACTGCTCAACTACGTTAAAATGTTCTGCCATGTCCCTTTTCCTCCTTAGAGTTATGTTTAGGTCTTTGAAACAAAAATGGCGCTTCAGACAGGGGCAATAACCCCGTACTCTGAAACGCCTTTGTTTCTTGATTACACTTATATTTTAGCCGAAATATGCGATTTTGTCAATCACATATATGCACAAATAGTTTTATATTTGTGCAGGGCTTATTAGTGCATATTGCACAATCCGACAGGATTCAACTGAAATCAAAGCTTTATAGGCTTTCATCAGTCGCCCGGATTTGCAGGATTTCCCGCTTGCGCCTATGAATTTCTGCAAGTCGCGAAGTCGGAAGTT
This sequence comes from uncultured Oscillospiraceae bacterium, assembly GCA_934456315.1. Lineage (GTDB taxonomy): Bacteria > Bacillota > Clostridia > Oscillospirales > Ruminococcaceae > CAG-115. The sequence goes on from CAKSHG010000116.1 coordinate 1,851, forward strand.
GCATTTCGCTGATCAGGTAATGTTTTCGAGGGACTTTTCCAGGAACGATACGGTCTTTTCGCTCTTGGGGCTGCCGAAAACCTCCTCCGGCGTGCCGTACTCCTCGATAACGCCGTCCGCCATGAATATCACCTTGTCAGCGGCGCTCCTTGCGAAGCCCATTTCGTGAGTTACCAGTATCATCGTGCGTCCCGCGTCCTTCAGCTCGCGGATAACGCGCAGGACCTCGCCGGTAAGCTCCGGGTCGAGCGCCGAAGTAGGCTCGTCAAAGCACAGGATCACCGGCTCCATCGCAAGCGCCCTCGCGATCGCAACCCGCTGCTGCTGACCGCCGGAAAGCTCGCAGGGGTAGTTCATCAGCTTCTCGGACAGCCCTACGGAGGCAAGTATCGTCCGGGCGTTATCCTCTATTTCGCTCTTTATGCGCGCCTTGTCAGCGCGGGAGAGCTTTTCCGTGCTCTGGCTGATCCTCATCAGCTCCGGAGCAAGGCAGACGTTGCGCAGCACTGTGTACTGCGGGAACAGGTTGAACGACTGGAACACCAGTCCGAAATTCAGCCGCTTTTCCCTTATCTCGCGGTCGGTGTACTTCCCCTCCGCGTTGTATATCTCCTCGCCGTTAAGGACGATACGTCCGGAATCCGGGCTTTCAAGGAAGTTCAGGCAGCGCAGCAGCGTGGTCTTTCCGCTGCCGGAGGAGCCGATTATCGCCAGCACCTCGCCCTTTTCCATCGAGAAATCTATGCCCTTGAGCACCTCGGTCCTGCCGAAGCGCTTGAATATACCGTTGACCTCTAATAATGCCATTTTCGCACCTCCCGATCAGCCCTGGTAGTAGTTCAGCTTCTTCTCGGCGTAGTTCAGCAGCAGCGTCACGATGCCGGTGAACAGCAGGTAGAACGCGCCGACGTAGAACAGCGGCCAGATGAGGGACTTCAGGGAAACGATGGTCTCCGCAGCCTTGACTAGCTCCACAACCGCGATAACGCGCGCCAGGGAGGTATCCTTGACCAGCGTGATAATCTCGTTGCCCATCGGAGGAACTATGCGCTTGATGACCTGGAACAGCACTACCTTGAAGAATATCTGCGCCTTAGTCATGCCGAGCACCTGACCTGCCTCGTACTGCCCCTTGGGAATGCTCTCGATACCGCCGCGGTAGATCTCCGAGAAATAGCAGGCGTAGTTGATGATGAACGCCAGGATAACTGCCATGAGTCTGTCGAATCTAAGCGACAGCCCCATGAGTCCCGGTCCGTAGAACACCAGAATAATCTGCAGCATCAGCGGAGTTCCGCGGATTATCCAGACGAAGATCTTGAAAATCCACTTCACCGGAGGTATCTTCGACATTGAGCCAAGAGTGATCAGCAGTCCAAGCGGGATAGCGCCCACCAGCGTCACGCCGAAAATAAGCAGCGTGGTGAGGAATCCGTTCGCAAGCTGCGCGGTTACTTCAAGAAATGACATTTTTTGACCTCGTTCTAAACAAAAGCAAGGTGGGGCTAAAAGTCCCACCCCGCGTTATCGGTTTGGTTTATCAGTTATCGAATGCGTAAACGTCAGCCAGACCGTACTTCTCGGCAAGAGCCTTCAGTGTGCCGTCGGCAACCAGCTCGTCGATCGCGCCGTTTACCTTATCGATGGTTTCGGTGTCGCCCTTTCTCATGCCGATAGCGTACTCCTCGGGAGCAAGCTCAACGCCCTCGACGATCATCAGGTCGTCGTAGTCTGTGCCTTCGCCGATGGAAGCCTTAGCCATTACATAGTCCAGAACGCCCAGCTCGACTGTGCCAGCCTTGACCTCAAGCAGAACGTCCTTCTGCGCGGAAGCGCCAACGAACTCGTTCTGGGAAAGAACGGAACTTGTTTCGATAGCTGTCTGACCTGCCGAACCGCTCTCTGCTGCGCAGGAAGCGCCTGCCATGGAAGCCTCGTCGGTGTACTTGTCCTTGTTGTCAGCCTTGATAACTACGACCTGCTTGTTTCTTACATAGGACTTGGAGAAGCCCATGTTCTCCTTACGCTCCTCGGTAACGGTCAGACCGTTCCAGATAGCGTCGATGGTCTTTGCGTTCAGCTCGATCTCCTTCTTGTCCCACTCGATCTCCTGGAACTTAGCCTCAACGCCGAGCTTCTCGCATACTGCCTTGGTGAACTCGGTTTCGAAGCCGGTCAGCTCGCCGTTCTCATCGTAGTAGTTCATCGGTTCGAAAAGTGTGATGCCTGCAACGAAGTTGCCCTTGTCAGCAATGTACTGCCAGTCGCCGCCCTCGGAAGCTGTGCTGTCTGCGTTATCTGCCGCAGAGCTGTCCGCATTGGAGCTGTCTGCATTGTCAGCCGCGGAGCTGGAATTGCCGCTGGAAGCGCAGGAGCAGAGTCCTACGGTCATAATGCCTGCGAGGAGCAGGGCTGCGATTCTCTTGATCTTCATAGTTGTGTTCCTTCCCATATGTAAATATCTGTATTATCGTGCACCGCTTAGCGGTACTTTAATATGATAGCACATTCAAGCGGTTTTGTCAACCGTCCTGCGAGAAAATAATCCGCGTATACCGCCGGATTATTTGTGATTTTGTACAATCCTTGCTTATGTATCGTGGTTTGCGCTGAAAATATCTGCCACCTCGTTGATGGTGATGTACGCATACGGGTCGACGTCGTGGACGATGCCGCGCATTTTCCCTATCTGGAAGCGGTTCACGACGAAGTACAGCACGGTCCTCGGAGTACCGGAGTAGCCGCCCTTTGCGGGGATCTCCGTGATACCGCAGCCGAAAGCGTCGCCGAGCGCCTTTCCGACCTCGTCCGGGAGCGTCGTGACGATGAGCGCGGCTTTCGAACGGCTGATACCCTCGACGATGAAATCCAGCGTTTTAAGCGCCGCGAAGTACGCGATGATGGAATACAGCGGCAGCACCCAGCTCTCGAATATGAAGCCGCAGGCTATGTAAAGTATGACGTTGTAGATCATCACGAACGTGCCCACCGTCATTCCGAGCTTTTTCGAGAATATGACCGCCAGGACCTCGATACCGTCCATAGCGCCGCCGAAACGCACCGCCAGACCGCTTCCCACGCCGGAGATAACGCCGCCGAACAGCGAGCAGAGCACCAGGTCGTTTTCAGCGAGGGGCGAGGCGAGTGAAACGTCTATCGGCAGGACGTCGGTGATGAGCCAGGAAAAAAGCGAGTAGCACGCCACCGCATAGCAGGCGTATATCGTGAACGCAAGCCCCTGCCGCTTCAATCCGTAGAGGAACAGCGGGAGGTTCAGCACCAGCAGGAATATTGAAAGCGAGAGGTAATCCGGCGTAAGGTACCCAAGCAGCATTGACGTGCCGGAAATGCCGCTGTCGTACAGGTTCACCGGCATAAGGAACACCGTGATGCCGAATGCGTTGATGAATCCCGCAATGGTCAGCATGATGAAGTTCTTATAGTTCAGTTTTTTCAGGTCGTTTTTCATGTTGTCCTCCTGTCTGTAGTGCCGTTCAGTTCTTTCTGCCGAGGAAAAGCCACCTGAAATTCTCCAGGTCGTAGGAATTCGCCAGTGCCCACATTGCGCGCATGACCGCGTATTCCGTAGTCATGCCCTCGGCGGGTATCGCGCCGGCGCGCTGCGCGGACTGCCCCACCTCGTACACCGAAAGGTCGCAGCCGCCCTGGAACACCTGCGTGGTCATTATCACGCGCACGCCGCACGCCGAAAGCTCCAGCAGAGCCTGCGCCAGCCAGCTGTCGCCGTAATCGGGAACTCCGCCCATGCCGAACCCCTCGATGACCAGCGCCCGGACGAACGTCCCCATTTCCCGCACCATTTCCGCGGAAATACCCGGAGTGAGCTTCAGGACCGCGACGCTCGGGTCAAGCCGGTTGTAGAACGCCGTGCATACCTCGTCGGGCGCTGCGTCCGTCAGGAATCCCTCGGTGGTGAATTCGTCCTCCGGAGTGAATCCCCGGAACGCGTCAAAGTCCCTGGTGTGGACCTTCCGCGCGGCGTTCCCGGCGATGACCCTCCCGCAGAAGCTCACCCACACGCCCGCCCTGCCGCGCTGCGCGCACAGGAATGCGTCAGTCAGGTTGCGCCTGGCGTCGGTGTCGGGGTCGCTCATCGGGAGCTGCGAACCGGTCAGGATTATCGGCTTCCCGGCGTCCTGGATAAGGCAGGAGAGCGCCGCTGCGCCGTATGCCATGGTGTCGGTGCCATGGGTAACCACGAAACCGTCGTAGTCCTGCCAGCAGTCCCGGATAAGCGTTGCAAGCTCCGTCCAGTGCTGCGGCGTGAGGTTGGTGCTGTCCAGCGCGAAAGGCTGCACCGCGTGCACCTCCGCGTCAGTCACGCGGATCCCGGAAAGCAGCTCCTCTGCTGAAGCCTCCGGCGTAAGCCCTCCGCCGCTGTCGCCGCTTGCTATCGTGCCTCCTGTGGCTATGAACATCAGTTTCTTCATTGCAGTGCTCCCCTCCTCTGCGCTTCCGCGATGAGCGCCGGCTGGATCTCCGGGTAGGTCCAGCGCTCCGGCAGTCCGTCCAGCAGTACTATCTCCTCTATCTCGCTGTCAAGCGTACCGAAGCGGGTTATTTCGGCGCAGTAAAGCGCTCCGAAGCTTTCCCTCCCGGTGAAGTTCACGCGGTTTCGTCCGGTCACGGAGTAAATGCAGACGCGCTTCAGCGTGAATTCCTCCGCGCCGGTTTCCTCGCGTAGCTCACGTCCGGCTGTCTGCGCGATGGTTTCGCCCGGCTCGCGGTGACCGCCCGGTATCTCCAGTGTGCTGCGATCCTTATGACGGCAGAACACCCACTTTCCCCCGCTCCGCGCAATTATCACAGCGAATTTCAGCTTCTCGTCGTCCGCAATGTTGTAGAATTTAACTTTCAACGAAACCTCCGATCACTTCGGTCAACATAATACATAAATCATGCGCAAATTGCCTCAAATTACCATATAGTATCTGCAAAAAAGCACTGAAAAACCGCGCACGGAGGAAGCGCAGTTAATGCTAAACTACGCCATTCGCCGTTGAAT
>CAKSHG010000117.1 GCA_934456315.1 uncultured Oscillospiraceae bacterium
GAGTATGACGACACCGTGATGACCACCGTAGAGGGCATGGGCATGAAAGTTATCCAGTGGGACGTTGAAGCGCTCGACACAGATGGAAAAGAGCTGTAAGTTGAAGCATCTGGTCCCACTGGAGATCAGATCAATGCCCGGAAGCTGGAATGACTGCATTCTTTTCTGTTATGCATTATGGGAACCTCTAAAAACCGGTTTGAAAAGGGAAAATGGGTAGAGTGCGCCGAATGCGATGAAAACCTCCTCGTAAGGCTGTATGCCTTACGAGGAGGTGCAACACGATGTTGCAGAGCGAAATAACCGGGCGACGGCATGGACGCCGTCGCATCAGAAATTTCGCTCGTTGAATGAAGCAGTCGGTGTGCTATACACATTTTCACTCAAACAAGGTTTTTAGAGGTGACCTATATTTATTTGACAATCGCACATTATTCCCGCTTATCACGGATCGATACTTCTCCAAAAACTTTTTCGGCATTTAATTAAAGTGCTTGACACGAGCCTAATTATGTGCTATAATTTTACATGGTATGTTTTGTAACTGCCAGAACTATGATTTAGAGATGTGTATATGAAAAGATGCTTATCCATTGCAACCGCTGCAGCTGTGATACTGGCATCGCTGGCGACTCCGTTGAGCGCGTCAGCTTCTTCACCAGTGTTCACGTTTTCTGCGGCGACCAGCGAGCCGTTCTATGTGGGTGAATCCCCCGTCAAGGGACTGCTTTTCGAGATTGCTGACGACATCAGGCTTGAACGTGATTTCGACCAGTACATACCGGTCTACGTCATCAACAATACCGCTGACGCGCTGACGTTCCATCTGGAACTCACAAAACAGTTCGACGACCTTCCCGCTGATTTCTCGGAGGTCGGCTCGGTGTACAAGGACGCTTTCCTTGAGCCGGGCAGCAGCACGGAAGTTGACCTGCGCGTATTTGCGCAGCTCGCGGAAAAAGGCGAGTACACTCTGCCGTTCAAAGCGGTCGCTCCTGACGGGACGTCGCTCGGTGAAAGCTCCGTGACCTTTACCGTGCCGACGGTCGACCTGACTGATGTCGATATCGAGCTGGTCGATACCGACCAGTCCACTCTCGCCAAGACATACCGCATCACCAACAACAGCGATATGACCATCACCAGCCTTGAATCCAGCGTCGACAGCCAGGACTGCAAGTTCTACTGCGAGCCTTCCCTCGGTGGAATGACGCTGTACCAGTGGGGAAGCGAAGAAATCACCGTATTCCCCGACCTCGCCGAAATGGCGGACAAGGCGATGACCTCCGCCTCTGCGGAGCTTACGATATATCCGCCGGCGGTCAGAGCAAGGTCTACAAGGACACCTTCAATGCGGAAGGCGCTATCGAGATAGTTCCGGCGAGCAGCCTTGCACTGCTGCAGGACCCCGACAACCTGTTCGCAGGCATGGATGCGGAGCCGGTTTCCGCAGTGCTCATGGTAAACGGCATCGAGGTCACCGCGGACAATATCGGCAATATTGAGATGTTTGACCAGAACGACGAATGCGTCATCAGCGTAAAGAATACATACCGCAAGGCAAACGGCGAGCCGTTCAGCATTGAGGTCATAAATTCCATTACCAGCTACACGGCCGCCGCAGGAGAGGAGCTTCCTGACGGTGTTTCGGATAAGGTGACTTATGAAAACGGCATTCTCTCCTACAGCATGACAGCGTACTCCTCCGACGACGCAGCTACTATGTCCATGGAAAGAAGCAGCGTCATTTACGAAACCTGGAATATGTGGGTAAAGACCATATCCATCGACGGCTTCAAGGACGAGGTGGACGAGTGCACCGAAGGCATAAAGGAGGACCTCAAGGAAGAGTTTCTGGAAAAGTTCCTGTTTGACGGCGCTGTTGATTGCGTCAGTACTTTAGGCGACATCAAGGATATAATCGACGCCGGTGACGACGCTGCGGAAAACATCAACAGAATGAAAACGCTGCTCAACAACCCCGGCAGCTTTAACGACCCCGGAAGCTATACCAAGACCTTTGTGGAATTCCTGGATATTACGAACGACATGGGTCTTATGGACGACGTTGAAGCCAAGATTTGGGAAACCGTCAGGGACGACGTTGCCGAAAAGGGCGAACAGATAGAGTCGGGCATCAAGAAAATTGTTGAAACAGTGAAGAATGTCACCGATTTCTTTGAGTCGCTGGGCGGCGGTTCATCTTCCGGGGACTGGGGTGACGACGACCTGAAGGACGAATTGGACGCGTGGAACAGTCAGGACGACTATTCATATACCCAGACCCAGAAGGTAAACGGCTGCGCAAATCAGCATGACAAGAGTGCGAACTTCGACTGGTTCGGAAGCATGTTCGGCGGAAGAAGCGCCAGGGCTTCCACCCGCAGCGCGCATTTCACCAACCGTCAGTATTCGCGTCAGGACAAGAACACCTATGTAAACGAGGCTACGACCTATACATACAAGTCGCACGGCAAGACCATCGGCACAGCGGTAACCAACGGAGTTACCGACCTCGCCATCGCAGAGCTTGATACGTCGCAGTTCGTTCCCGGCAAACAGGTGGTCCATGCGGTCTACGATACCACGCCCGGCATGTATGCGGTAATAGCTGACTTCGAGTTCACCCAGGACGTTCCCCCGGACTACTGCTTCGGCTACATCGGCGACTGGAGCAGCCTGCCTGATATACGCTCGCTCCCGGATTATGTCGTATATGAGGAGAACATTTACAGCGACAATCTTTTCTTTGCCGCAGGCGAACAGGCCGACTTCCATATCAACGTATATAATAAGGGTTCAAGCTGCGGCTATGTGAAAGTGACCGCAACTATCGACGGAACGGACGTTTACAGCGAAGACGTATTTATCCCCGCGTTCTCCAAGAAGGTGGTAAGCTTCTCCGCTGAATGCCCTGACAGCCAGTTCATCGTGGGCGTGAACCTCACCGACATGAACTACACCAATAAGGAGATAAAGTCCGACAACAACTACGACTCCCGTTATTTCGGCGCGGAAGCTCCGCTTAGCTACACGACCCGTGTAAAGGACCGGGCTATTGGATATAAGTCCCACTATTCAAGCAATGTCCTTAAGACCGACCAGGAAAATGAATACACTTTCAATAAGGACACTCTGTACATATCTGTAAACGCTCATAATTTCAGATACAACGGCAACAACATAATCGAAAGCGTAAAGGTCTACCTGAACGACGAGTGCTTCCCCAACGCAATGAACTGCGCTGATATCGCCGGCACAATGGTATATTCCACGTCCGGAGTAGGTCCGGTAATCAACGGCTCGGAGCCGCTGAAGCTCAAGGAAGGCAGAAACACGTTCAAGATAGTGCTCACCTATAAGAACGGCAATTCCTCTACCGGCGAGATAGTTCAGAACGCGGTGATAAACTACGTTCCCGAAGTCGATACTTCCGAAACCTTTGAGCTGGCATGGAACGACGCCTTCGGCAAGATGGGCAATTATATCTACTATGCAGACAAGGATACCAACCGGATAATCCACAAAAAGTGGGCAAAATCAAACGACAGGTACACGATAACTCTCGACGACCCTGATGCAGTGCAGGAGTTCTTCTTCCTGTCCGACAAGGGCATATACGTCGGCAATGTTGAAAGCTCCGAAAACGGACGCAGGATAGTTCCCACAGACGAATATAATGTTAACGTAAGCTTCCGCTGCACGGACGTGGCGCTTGATTTTGCAAGGCTGTACTTTCTCTCTGACAGCAGGCAAACCGTTTTCCCCTTAGAGATAACCAACGATGTTCCCGTTTCCCTGCCCAGCGCGAAGTACGGTTACTATGTCTTAGGCGTTAAGGATAATGTACAATTCCACACCAAAGGCAGTCTCAAGGCGTTCGATGATGACAATGTCGTCGATGTCGTCTTTGATACAAACAGGTTCAGCGATAAGGAAATCAATAAAACGCTCACTGTAAAGCTTGACGGCTACGCAAACGACTCTGTCGCAGATGTAAGTATAAGTGACGGTCAGGCTTCGTACTTTCCAGAGGGAAATAACGGCGTATTTGCCGTTCCCGGCGGGACATATTCCGTGAATGTCAGCGTCGAGAGCGGAGACTGGATATTCTCGTACAATTTCGACAGCCTGAATCTGGATACATCTCCGGAGCTCACACTCTCCAACCAGTTCACTGCTTCCCTGGTAGATGAATATTTCACAGAAAACGCCGAGAAATACATCTACATGCCCGGCGATAACCTTATACTGTACCCCAGTGACTACCGTATCACGGACATCAGGGGCAATCTGCTGGAATATGCAGCAATGGACGGCGAAGGCTCCCTCCCCGTTACCGTAAACTTCACCAACATGGAGAACGGAAAGGTAACTACAGTGACCACCAGCATCACTGACTCGCTCTATACCATTGAGTGCGTCATTCCGGAAAACCTCAAGGGAAAGTACATGGCTTCCGTTGGTATTAACTGCGAGCCTCCTGCTGTGAAAGTTCCGGACGGTGGTTCCACCGGAGGTTCTACTGGCGGCTCCACCGGAGGTTCCACTGGCGGCTCCACCGGAGGTTCCACTGGCGGCTCGACCGGAGGCTCCACTGGCGGCTCGACCGGAGGCTCCACTGGCGGCTCTACTGGCGGTTCAACCGGAGGTTCCACTGGAGGCTCCACTAGCGGCTCCACAGGTGGTTCGTCATACAGACCCTCCGCCAGAGATGATGAGCCTAAAATCAGCGCAGAGATAGAATACCGCAACATCGGTCAGATGAGAACGACAAATCTTGACACGACCATCAATAACGACAAGATGGTATTCAAGGCTTACTTTGAATCCCATGCGATAGGTCTTTTCGCTAACCTCGCAAAGAAGAACGGCGCGGCTCTTGAATACATCGGTTCCGCAAGGATAGGCAAGGACGGCGTTGCTCTGCTGCCGTATTCCGCGGCGGCTGACCTGGTCATCGTCGTATGCGGCGACGACCTCACTGCTCCGGCTGCTCCCGCTCCCGCATTAACTGCGCTCGATGCGGCGGATATACTCAAGTACTGCGTAGGCATGACCACGCTCGACGCCGACAGGCTTTCCGCGTATGACGCAGACGGAAACGGCGTTGTGAACTCCCTGGACGCAAGCCGTATCCTCAAGACCATCGTCGGGATTGCCTGACGAGCGAGCATTTGTTCCCAGGTACGATAATATAAGAACCGCGGCGTGTAACGAATACACGCCGCGGTTTTCTATAGCGGACCCCCTGCATGCTGACATGCCGGGGAATACCGTTTATTTTTTTACAAGCATTTTCAGCTTTTCCGCGTTGGCATGTCGGTTGATGAACGGCTTTGTTACAAGCCGCACGACCCAGCAGAACGGCAGAAGCACCGGAGCTTTTTTCAGAACCGGATACTGCCGCTTCATGTGTTCAAAGGTCGGGAATATCAGCCGCAGGACGTAGGTTTTCTTCCCAGTGCGCTGCATATCGTTGGATATCATGTTCGTTACGCTGCCGTAGGTGCCGCTTCCGAGTATGTACTGCTCCAGCGCGAGGGTCTGCTCCGTGTGGGAGCGCTCCCCGAACCACACCTCCGAAAGCCCGATGAGCAGCCGCGCCCTGCCGCTTTTCCCGGAGGGTTCCAGCATTGTGAGGACCTTCTCGCGGTCGATGGGCATTTCGGAATTCAGGCAGACCCACACGTCCATCACCGTGCGTATCCCGGTGCCGCCCTCGTCCATGTGCTTTATCGCGTGCGCCAGAATGTACGCGAAGAACGCGTCCGCACAGAATTCATACCGCAGTCCGTCCGGCTTTCCGCACATGCCCCAGGGGTCGCTGAATACGACCTCGAACTCGCGTCCATCTGCGCCCATAAGCTCCCGGTGTACCTCGACGTTCATCACCGGCGGCTTGAAATACACGTCGTGGTGCTCGTAGTCGAAATGCTCGCAGCTGTATCCCAGGCTAAGCATGATGTCCCGCGCCCTTGCCGCGTTCTCCGGGTCTATCAGCACGTCGATGTCCGACATGGTGCGCATATCCGTCTGCGGGTACAGCCCCTTTATGATGCAGCCCTTCAGCGGAAGGAACCGAACCCCTCCCGCCGTGAATGCCGCGCTTATTGCTTCAAGCTCGGTCAGCTGCGTGATGTCCTTTACCAGCGCCTTGTCCCGGAGCTGCCGCCATGCCGCCGCAAGCTCCCCAGCCGGCGGGGAGTTCAGCGTTTCTGCGGCGTAGTACGCCATTCCGGCTACGCTGTGCCGCTTCGCCAGAGCGAACACCTGTTCATAGCTGCATTCCTCCGGAAGCTCCGGCGCGGTTTCTCCGCGCAGCAACGCTCCAAGCAGCCGGATAAGATATTGTGCGTCAGTCATCGTTAAATTACCCCCGTATCTGTCGGACCTCTCGTCAGGTCATATATTTATTATATACGGTCGCTGATGTAATGTCAATATCCCGTTTCTGCATTATGCCGACAGCGGCGCATAACTCACAATGACCCGGCATACGTGCAAAGCAGTCAAAAATAATGCAAATTTGCATACCAATTATTTCCACTTTCGTGCTATAATATATTTAAGCGTATAAGCGCTGCTATACACTAAAGGAGGTATTATATGAAGTACAGAAAGCTTCTTACCGGCATGGCAGCCGGGATAATGGCTGTATCTTCGGCGATAGTCTGCCAGGTTTCGGCGGGCGCGGTGGACGTCACGCTTGTCAGCGGCACTGCGGTCGCAAGCTGGGGGGATTTCGAGGTGGACATCAGCACGGCGGGGACAGCCACTGCGGA
>CAKSHG010000118.1 GCA_934456315.1 uncultured Oscillospiraceae bacterium
ACCGAGTACATGAACAAGGTAAACGCAGAGATCGGCACAGATTATAAGCTGTTCAACTACTACGGCGCTCCCGACGCAGAGGAAGTTATCGTAGCGATGGGCTCCGTATGCGACACCATCGAAGAAACCATCGACTACCTGCTCAAGCAGGGCAGAAAGGTCGGCCTTGTAAAGGTAAGACTGTACAGACCGTTCGTTTCCTCCGCATTCGCTGCTGCTATCCCGGCAACAGTAAAGAAGATCTCCGTACTCGACAGAACTAAGGAGCCTGGTTCCCTCGGCGAGCCGCTGTACCTCGACGTAGTTGCAGCCCTCAAGAAGGAGAACAAGTTCCAGGACGCACAGGTATTCACCGGCCGTTACGGTCTGGGTTCCAAGGACTGCAACCCGGCACAGATCATCGCTGTTTACAACAATAAGACAAAGCCGGTATTCACCCTTGGTATCAACGATGATGTAACCCATCTGTCCCTCGATATCACTGAGAATCCGAACACCACTCCTGAGGGCACTACCTGCTGCAAGTTCTGGGGTCTTGGATCTGATGGTACCGTTGGCGCTAACAAGAACTCCATCAAGATCATCGGCGACCATACCGACATGTACGCGCAGGCTTACTTCGCTTACGACTCCAAGAAGTCCGGCGGCGTTACCATTTCCCACCTGCGTTTCGGTAAGACTCCGATAAAGTCCACCTACTTCATCAACAAGGCTAACTTCGTTGCCTGTCACAACCCTTCCTATATCGACAAGTACGATATGGTTCAGGACGTTGTACCGGGCGGCTCCTTCCTGCTGAACTGCCACTGGACAGTTGACGAGCTGGACGAGAAGCTCCCTGCTCCGGTAAAGGCTTACATCGCAAAGAACAACATCAACTTCTACATCATCAACGCTAACAAGGTAGCAAGAGAGATCGGTCTGGGCAACAAGACCAACACCGTGCTCCAGTCCGCGTTCTTCTCCATTGCTAACATCATTCCGCCCGAGGACGCTATCACCTACATGAAGAAGATGGCGTACAAGTCCTTTGCTAAGAAGGGCGACGATATCGTCAACATGAACTACGCCGCTATCGAAAAGGGTGCAGGCGAGGTCATCAAGGTAGACGTTCCCGCAAGCTGGGCAAATGCAGAGGGTGAGCTCCCCGTTCACAAGGCAGAGGGTGACAACAAGTTCCTGGTTGATTTCGTCAACAAGGTACAGATCCCCGTTAACGCACAGCGCGGCGACCAGATCCCTGTTTCCACATTCGTTGATATCGCTGACGGTACCTTCCCGCAGGGCTCCGCTGCTTACGAGAAGCGTGGTATCGCAGTTGACGTTCCCGAGTGGATCCCCGAGAACTGTATCGAGTGTAACCAGTGCGCGTTCGTTTGCCCGCACGCTGTTATCCGTCCCGTTATCATGACCGCTGAGGAAGCTGCTGCGGCTCCCGCTTCCGTAAAGACCAAGGACGCTATGCAGCTGCCCGGCATGAAGTACACAATGGCTGTTTCCACCCTGGACTGCACAGGCTGCGGCGTGTGCGCACAGGTTTGCCCGGCAAAGACAAAGGCGCTCGCAATGAAGCCCATCGAAACCCAGATGGATCAGCAGCCGGTATTCGACTACGCTGTTTCCAAGGTTTCCGATAAGCCCGAGGTACACGAGAAGTTCAAGGAAACCACCGTTAAGGGCTCCCAGTTCAAGCAGCCGCTGCTCGAATTCTCCGGCGCATGCGCAGGCTGCGGCGAAACTCCGTATGCTAAGCTTGTTACCCAGCTCTTCGGCGACAGAATGTACATTGCAAACGCTACAGGCTGCTCCTCTATCTGGGCAGGCTCCGAGCCGTCCACTCCGTACACCACCAACAAGGAAGGCAAGGGTCCGGCTTGGGCTAACTCCCTGTTCGAGGACAACGCAGAGTTCGGTTACGGTATGTTCCTGGCACAGGATACTCTTAGAAAGAGAGTTCAGAAGAAGCTGAAGGAAGCACGCGAGGTCGCTCACGACGACGCTAAGGCGCTCATCGACGACTACTTTGCTACCGAAAACGACGGCAAGGCTAACGCAGCAGCTACCAAGAAGCTGGTGAATGCTCTTGAGCAGTGCCCTGCAAAGGACGGCATCGTTGGCGAGATCCTCGCAGCTAAGAACTACCTCTCAAAGAAGAGCCAGTGGATCTTCGGCGGCGACGGCTGGGCTTACGATATCGGTTACGGCGGACTTGACCACGTTATTGCCTCCGGCAAGAACGTAAATATCCTCGTATTCGATACCGAGGTTTATTCCAACACCGGCGGACAGGCTTCCAAGGCTACCAACGTGGGCGCAGTTGCGCAGTTCGCAGCCGGCGGTAAGGACGTAAAGAAGAAGGATCTCGCAGGCATCGCAATGAGCTACGGCTACGTTTACGTTGCACAGATCTCCATGGGCGCTGATAAGAATCAGTGCTTAAAGGCTATCGCAGAGGCAGAGGCTTATGACGGCCCGTCGCTCATCATCGCTTACGCACCGTGCATCAACCACGGTATCAAGGGCGGTCTGACCATCGCACAGCAGGTAGAGAAGGAAGCAGTAGAGGCTGGTTACTGGCACCTGTTCCGCTTCAACCCGGCTCTGGCAGACGAGGGCAAGAACCCGTTCTCCCTCGACAGCAAGGCTCCGACAGGCGATTACAAGGCATTCATGATGAGAGAGGTACGTTACAACTCCCTCATGCGTGCTAACCCCGAGAGAGCTACCGTTCTGTTCGACAAGGCTGTAAAGAACGCGGCTGCTAAGTACAAGCACCTCGTTGAGCTCCAGAACATGTACGGCGACGAGTTCAAGCAGGACTGATCACTGACTGAATAAACAGCTGGCACCGCTTATGCGGTGCCAGTTTTCTGTTTGCCGGAGAATTTGAAGTTTTTTTCGCAAACGATATTGACTTGTGACCTCCGGAGGAATATAATAATATCAGGTGCAAAAGCACATTACTACAAAGTGAGGAACAAACAATGATCTATGAAAGCATTCAGAAGCTCATTAAATACGCGGAAAGGAACGGACTGATCACCGCCGACGATGAATATGTAGTCCGCAACCAGCTCATGGAGATACTCCAGCTGACCGACTGGGAGGATAACTCCGCCGATGACAGCGGCGCAACGGTCGAGAAGCTTCTTGAGCCTATCGTGGCGTATGCCTGCGAAAAGGGGCTGATACAGGACACCGCAGTTTACAGAGATCTTTTCGATACTAAGATCATGGGTGTGTTCACTCCGTTCCCGCACGAAGTCAATGCTGAATTCCAGCGCCGCCTTGCAGTAAGCCCCAAGGAAGCGACAGACTGGTACTTTGATTTCAGCAAGAAGCTGAACTACGTCCGCGCCGAGCGTATCGCAAGGGATATGAAGTGGACGTATGATTCGGAGTACGGCACGCTTGACATCACCATAAACCGCTCCAAGCCGGAGAAAGACCCCCGGGACATTGCCGCAGCAAAGACAATGAAAGCGTCAAAGTACCCCAAGTGCATGCTCTGCGCTGAAAACATGGGATTCGCGGGTCATCTGACCCACCCGGCGCGCCAGAATCTCCGCCCGGTAAAGATAGAGATGAACGGCTCCGAGTGGTTCTTCCAGTATTCCCCCTATGGATATTACAACGAGCACTGTATAGTTTTTAACAAGCAGCATGTTCCGATGGTGATAGACGACAGCGTATTTGACAAGCTGTTCGATTTTATCGAGCAGTTCCCGCATTACATGCTTGGCTCCAACGCTGACCTCCCCATCGTAGGCGGTTCTATACTTACTCACGAGCATTTCCAGGGCGGACACTACACGTTCCCGATGGCAAGAGCCGGCATTGAAAGACCGTTCCTGCTTAGCAGCCACCCGGACGTCAACGCGGGTATCGTCAAGTGGCCGATGTCCGTAATAAGACTGTCGTCCTACAACCGTGCGTCGCTTTCTGCGGCGTGCGCAGAGGTGCTGAAGAAATGGAGAGCCTACACCGACGAGCAGGCTGGGATATTCGCGGAAACTGACGGAGTTCCTCACAACACGATAACTCCTATCGCAAGAATGAACGGCTCGCAGTACGAATGCGACCTTGTGCTCCGCAACAACATAACCTCCGAGGAACGTCCGCTGGGCATATTCCACCCGGCTCCTGCTCTCCATCACATCAAGAAGGAGAACATCGGACTTATCGAGGTAATGGGGCTTGCCGTACTTCCTGCAAGACTTGCGACAGAACTGTCCATATTAAAGGACGCAATGCTTTCCGGCGCGGACGTCGCAGCTGACGAGCGTATCGCTTCCCACGCCGACTGGGCAAAGGAAGTGCTCGCGGCTCACCCGGAATTCAACGCCGAAAACGCGATGGACATAATCCACGCCGAGGTCGGAAAGGTATTCGGGCAGGTGCTCGAGGACGCGGGCGTTTTCAAGCGCACCGACAGCGGAAAGGAAGCTTTCCTTCGCTTTACATCAACGCTCTGATATTGCTGAATTCCCCTCGGCAGCTGCCGGGGGGAGTTTTGTCACAGTTTTTCGCCTGGCTCCGGCGGCAGGAATCCGTACAGTTCCGCGTAGCTGTCAAGCTGCTCGTCGTCCCCCGGCATAGAGGGTATCAGACCGGTGCAGTCGCCGGCGCTCCCGGAGTTCATCAGCGGGTCCTGGAGCTGCTGTGCCTGCTCCTGGTCGCAAGGCTCCGGCGGATAGTATGGGTAGCCTTTTTTCATTATCAAAACACTCCCTTTCGGCTATATTATCTGCTGAAATGGATAAAAAATTATCGGAAAATGCTGCAAAAGACATTTGAAGTGGGATTTATCTGAAGTTTTCAGTTGACAAATCCGGCGGGATATTGTATAATATAAGATGAGTTTTTGTATTCATCATGTACTTTTTTACAGAAGGGAATTTATAATAAAATGGGTTTATTCAAATCACTGTTCGGCACCTATTCGACCAGAGAACTGAAAAGGATCGAGCCGATAAAGAATGCTGTACTGGCACTTGAGGACAAATATGCCAAGATGAGTGAGCAGGAGCTGAAATCTCAGACCGGCATATTAAAGGACAGACTCGCAGCCGGCGAGACCCTCGACGATATCCTGCCGGACGCTTTCGCGGTCTGCCGTGAGGCTTCCACCAGAGTTATCGGCATTCGCCACTATCCCGTACAGATCATCGGCGGTATCGTGCTCCATCAGGGACGTATCGCAGAGATGAAGACCGGTGAGGGTAAGACTTTCGTTGCGGCTCTGCCGTCCTACCTGAACGGTCTGACCGGCAAGGGCGTTCACATCGTTACCGTCAACGACTACCTCGCAAAGCGCGACAGCGAGCTCATGGCTAAGGTTCACAGATACCTCGGTCTTACCGTTGGACTTATCGCCCACGATATGGACAACGACGCACGCCGTGCCGCTTATGCATGCGATATCACCTACGCTACGAACAACGAGCTGGGCTTTGACTACCTGCGCGACAACATGTGTATCCACAAGCAGGACAAGGTTCAGCGCGCTCCGAATTTCGCCATCGTCGACGAGGTGGACTCCATTCTCATCGATGAGGCGCGTACTCCGCTTATCATTTCCGGACGCGGCGACAAGTCCACCGACCTCTACGAAAAGGCTGACAAGTTCGCCAAGACCCTTACCATGAACAAGGTAACGGAGCTAGACGACAAGGAGGACTACGAAGCGAAGTTCGACGGGGATTACCTCATCGACGAGAAGGCTAAGACCTGCAACCTGCTTCCCGCCGGCGTGGCAAAGGCAGAGAAGTGGTTCGGCGTCGAGAACCTGATGGATCCGGAGAACACCACTCTGCTTCACCACATCAACCAGGCTATCCGTGCAAACGGCATCATGAAGCTTGATATAGACTACGTCATCAAGGACGGCGAGATCGTCATCGTTGACGAGTTCACCGGACGACTGATGTTCGGCCGCCGCTACAACGACGGTCTGCACCAGGCAATCGAGGCGAAGGAGGGCGTTAAGGTCAACCGTGAGAGCAAGACCCTCGCCACTATCACATTCCAGAACTTCTTCCGTCTTTATGACAAGCTGTCCGGTATGACCGGTACAGCAATGACCGAGGAATCCGAGTTCCGTCAGATCTACAGCCTGGACGTTATCGAGATACCGACCAACAAGCCGGTTATCCGTATCGACAATCACGACCAGATCTACAAGAACGAGCGCGGAAAGTTCAAGGCAGTCTGCGACCAGGTAGAGGAGTGCCACAAGAAGGGTCAGCCGGTGCTGGTAGGTACCGTCACCATCGAGAAGTCCGAGCTGGTTTCCAAGCTGCTAAAGGCGCGCGGGATAAAGCACCAGGTGCTCAACGCGAAGAACCACGAGCGCGAGGCGGAGATAGTAGCCCAGGCAGGCAAGAAGGGCGCAGTTACCATTGCGACCAACATGGCAGGCCGTGGTACCGATATCAAGCTCGGCGGTAATGCGGAGTACCTCGCTATTCACGAAATGAAGAAGCTCGAGTATTCCGAGGAGCTTATCCAGGAAGCTACCGGCTACGCTGAAACCGACAACGAGGAGATCCTCGAGGCAAGAGCGAAGTACCAGGAGCTGAACAAGAAGTTCGAAACCCAGATAAAGCCCGAGGCGGAGGAAGTCCGCGCCGCAGGCGGTCTGTTCATCATCGGTACCGAGCGTCACGAATCCCGCCGTATCGACAATCAGCTCCGCGG
Organism: uncultured Oscillospiraceae bacterium; assembly: GCA_934456315.1. Classification (GTDB taxonomy): domain Bacteria; phylum Bacillota; class Clostridia; order Oscillospirales; family Ruminococcaceae; genus CAG-115. Next base: position 6,700 of record CAKSHG010000118.1, read on the forward strand.
ACGTGCAGGACGTCAGGGCGACCCCGGCGAGAGCCGTTTCTACATCTCCCTTGAGGACGA
>CAKSHG010000119.1 GCA_934456315.1 uncultured Oscillospiraceae bacterium
GAAGAATGCGCAATGAATATTGAGAATCCCGGCGATGTTGCCACGGCGGTAACTGATTTCGGCTATTACATCGTGAAGTATGTAGATGAGGTCACCGTCAACGATGAAACCCTGAAAGCAAGCACCGAGGACCTCCAGGCCTATCTCCTCGAAAACGAAAAGACCAAGCTCTACAACGCTGAATACGAGAAGTGGAAGACCGAATACAACTACGATATAGATACCGAAGCGCTCGGTCTGGACTGAATTGCAACGATACGGAGAATGATATGAATACACCTATCGCAGATTTTCTTGACGATTACCAGAAGCGTGGAATGCTGCGCCTGCACATGCCCGGTCACAACGGCGAAGCTCCGCATGATATAACCGAGATATCCGGCGCGGACAGCCTTTACGAAACTGACACTTCCCGCGGGATAATCGCCCACAGCGAGGCTATAGCCGCAAAGCTGTTCGGCGCGGAGCGCACCTGCTATTCTGCGGGGGGAAGCACCCTTGCGATACAGGCGGCGCTTGCGATTCTGAAAGCGCAGGGCTGCAAGACGATAGCGGCAGGGCGCTGCTCCCACAGGAGCCTTGTTTCCTCGGCGGCGCTGCTCGGGTTTGACATCAAGTGGCTGTATCCCAAGGAGTATCCCGCCGCTGATGTCGACTGTTCCAAAGAAGCGCTTTCCGGCGCGGACGCGCTGTTCCTGACGAACATCGACTACTACGGCGGCACCTGCCGTGCGGACGACCCGGGTATTCCGGTGGTCTGCGACAACGCGCACGGTTCCTATCTGAAATTCGTCAGCAAGGCGGGATTCGGCAGGGAGTACCTACACCCGATGGAATTCGGGTTCCCGGTGATTTCTGCGGAATCCGCGCACAAGACGCTTCCGGCGCTGACCGGCGCAGCTTATCTGCACTTCTCAAAGGGTACGGACTATTCCCGCGCCAAGGAAATGACTGCGCTTTTCGGCAGTACAAGCCCGTCATACCTCATAATGGAGAGCCTTGATAAGGTAAACGGCAGGCTGCTTACCGATCCGGACAGCGTTAACCGCGCCTGCGCGAGCGTTGCCGGGCTGAAAAAGAGGCTGACCGCGCTGGGTTTCACGCTGCGGAAGTCAGACCCGCTGCGAGTTACGATAAACGCCCGCGCCTGGGGCTGGAGCGGCAGTGAATTCGCGTCATTCCTGAGGGCGCACGGCGCGGAGTGCGAGATGGCGGACGAAAACTATGTCGTGCTGCTGTTTTCCGCGATAACCTCCCCGGAGGACTGCCAGCGTGCGGAGGTTTCTCTGGAGCTTATCCCACGCCGCAATGCGCAGCCGCTGGTCGAGTATCCGGTGATACGCCCCAGACAGGAAACCAGTATTCGCGAAGCGGTGTTCGCAAAGCAGCACAGCGTATCCGTTGACGAGGCAAACGGGAAGGTCTGCGGCGGTATACAGGTGTCCTGCCCGCCGTGTATCCCGATAGTAATGCCCGGTGAACGTATCGACAGCGAGGCTGTGGAGGCTCTGAAGCTCTACGGCGTTGGCTCCGTTGAGGTGCTTGACTGACCGAATATGCGCTGTACGTCGCCGTAAGGGACGTTCCGCAGGCGGTATTGCTTTCTGCCCGCGCTGCACAGCGTTATGTCGCACATTCCGGAGAATCTCTGGAAAATGTTCCTGCCGGTTATGGTGAACACCAGCTTCCGCGCGGGAATGACCGCAGTGTAAAGCCGCGCTCCGCGCCGGAACGCGATCCCGGCTGATTTCCCGGTAGCCGCCGCGCAGTCGCCGGAACGGTTGTAACTTATCCAGCTAAGGCGCATGTAAACGGCGTATGCGGCGGTGAACCACAGGCTGACTGCAATCCCGCACCACAGCACCGACTGTATCAGGTCAGCGGCAACAGGCTCGGCGATGAATGTCAGCAGCAATGCTCCGGAGAATGCACCGAACCACCCGAGCGGAGCGGCGCAGTGCCCGAACATGGCGGAATACGGCGGTCTTACATGCCCGCCGTCCGGCGGCGGGACGCGGCACATTCTGGTCAGGATACGGTCGGCGGTGCGGCGGCTCACCGGAGGGAACAGCATCACATCATGCGCGTAAAGCGGCGCGGATCTTGTCAGCAGTGTGGTCAGGGTGTCGCAGCGGAGCACTCCGGTGAGGTTATTCCGGACAAGACGGTACTCATATAATGTGAGTACTCCGCGCTGTATCGTGATGAATCCGCTTTCGCAGGACAGCCGGAATCTCATCATTCCGACGGCTTTCCTGACGAAAACGAACAGCCACGCCGCCCCCACGAATACCGCCGCGAATGCAGTCACCCGGGGAACTCCGATGTGTAGAAGCGCCAGCAGCCGTGTTACTTCCACGGCGGCGCCTGTCAGCGCGGACATTATCCTGTCGAAGCTTTCACCGCCGAACACGCTGCCGATACGGTTCAGTAACAGCCCGAACGTGATGACTCCGCTAAGTGCGCGGGTGTCTATGAAAGCTCCGACTATCGCCTGGAACGGCTTTGCCTGAATGTACGCACCATCGTATCCCGGCAGGAACGGGATATGTTCCCCGGCTTTCATGTAGAAGCTCACTCCGCCGGAAAGCGTGCTTATCTCAACGCGCTTCCCGCGCAGCAGACGAACCAGCGGAGTGCGCCGTATCTCCACCTTTGTGACGGCGGCGGCAGGGATAATGAAACTCCGGCGCAGCAGAAGTCCTTTCGAAACCCTTATATTTTCACTAGTCAGATCAATGCGCAGGAAGATCCGGCGCAGTAAGAAATACATTATAAATTCCATATCAAAAAAGGAGCGGTTTTTCTATGAAAACAGCATGTATTATCCTCGCGGGCGGCGCGGGAAAGAGAATGAAGTCCGAACGCCCGAAGGTCCTCGCGGAGGTGCTCTGCAAGCCTATGCTCGGCTGGGTGCTGGACGCGGCGGAGGATTTCGGATTCGACGAGGTGTCCGTTGTCACCGGTTTTGGCGCGGAGCTTACCGGAGGGTATGTTTCCTCCCTGGGTAAGGTGGTCACACTTTGTCATCAGGCGCAGCAGAAAGGCACGGGCGACGCTGTGAAGTCCGCCGGGGAAGTTATCTCCCGCTGTGACGCGGTCTGCGTGCTCAACGGCGACGCGCCGTTTATCGACGCGGATACGCTGAAAGCTTCGCTGGAGCTGCATAACCGCACGGGCAGCGAAGTTACTGTGATAACCGCTGAAATAGACGACCCGCAGGGCTACGGCAGGATAATCCGCACGAACGGCGAATTTTCTGCGATACGCGAACAAAAGGATTGTTCCCCCGATGAGGCGAAAATATGCGAGGTGAACAGCGGGGCGTACTGGTTCGACGCGAAGAAGCTGCTTGAAACGCTGCCCAAGCTCTCCACGAACAACGCTGCCGGGGAATACTACCTCACCGACTGCGTTGAGATGATGACTCACCGCCAGGCGTACAAGTCTGCAAATCCTGATATCGTGCTCGGCGCGAACACCCGGGTCGCATTACTGGAGCTGAATCAGCTCGCAAGGCTGCGGAAGCTCTACAGGCTGATGGACGATGGCGTAAGCTTCATCACCCTTGATGGAATAATCATCGGAAACGATGTCAAAATAGGCTGTGATACCACAATACTCCCGAATACGGTCATTCTCGGCAATACCACGATAGGAAAGGGCTGCACCATCGGCGCAAATTCCCACATCGAAAACTGCACCATCGGCGACAATGTTCAGCTGAATAACGTCCAGGCTTACGACTCCACAGTCGAGAACAACGTCAAGATAGGACCGTTCGCACAGCTGCGTCCGGGTACGACTATCCGCGAGGGCGTGAAGATAGGCGATTTCGTTGAGATAAAGAACAGCGATATCGGCGTGAACACCGCAGTGGCGCACCTTACATATGTCGGCGACAGCGATGTCGGCAGGGGAGTGAACTTCGGCTGCGGCTGCGTTACTGCGAACTATGACGGAATAAACAAGTTCCGCACGAAGATAGGCGACCATGCGTTCATCGGCTGTAACACCAATCTCATCGCTCCGGTGGAGGTCGGAGAGAATGCGACGACTGCCGCCGGCTCGACCGTTACAAAGAATGTTCCCGCGAACTCCCTCGCAGTGGAGAGGGGACAGATGAGGGTCATCGAAAACTGGGGAAAGAACGCGCTGCGCAAGAAAAAGTGAGGTACCTATGAAAGCACTGGTCGTTGTTGATTATCAGGTGGATTTCGTAAACGGCGCGCTGGGATTCCCGGGCGCGGAAAAGCTGGAGCAGATAATTCTCGACAAGATAGCAGACTGCCGCAGCTCCGGCGGGCAGGTGATATTCACGCTGGACACCCACGGGGAAAACTACCTTGAAACCGCTGAGGGAAGTAAGCTGCCAATTCCGCACTGCATCAAGGGAACGCCCGGTCATGCCCTTTACGGAAAGATCGCCGGTGCGGTACAGCCCGACGACATCGTGATAGAGAAGCCGGCTTTCGGCTCGCTGGAGCTTGCCGACCTGCTGAAAAGACTAGCTCCGGAAGAAGTGGAGCTTTGCGGTCTGGTTACGGATATCTGCGTTATCTCGAACGCCGTACTTTCAAAGGCGGCGCTGCCGGAAAGCCGCGTGACCGTTGACAGCAGGGCATGCGCTGCGGCTGACCCGCAGGCTCATGAAAGAGCGCTCGCGGTCATGCGCGGAGTTCAGATAGACGTGATCTGAAATGCTGCAATAATGAAAAACCCGCCGTTCACTCTGTGAACGGCGGGTCAGACCGTCGAAAAAGTCCCGTTGGGACTTTTTCGCCGAACATCCGCGCCGCGCGCACCGCGTAAGGCGTAGCCGTCGCCTAGCGTAAGACCGCAAGGTCGTCGCCAGCGAAGCCTTGGCACTTGCGCGGATAGAAGTGTTTTTTGCCCCGGGAAACCCGTGGCAAAAAACAGATTTCAAAAGCCCGCTCCGCGGGCAAAAAGATACTTTTTCAACAAACTGAAACCGCCGTTCGCAGACGTGAACGGCGGGTTTTGATATGTGTATTACTTCTTCTGGGGGAGCTGGGGAGCCTGCTGATTGGGCTGACCCTGCTGGGGACGCTGCTGCGGCTTTGCAAGCTCGGTGCCGGTGCTTAACGTCTTGCGGAGTATACGAAGCTCGTTGACGTCCTTTACCATGAGTTCCTCAACGCGGGAGAGCATTTTGTCGGTGTAATCCTGCGTGGAGCTTCTGATGAGGTTGGAGCGCTGCTGAGCGGCGCTGATTTCCTCGGTGGCGCGGCGGCGCGCTTCCTGGAGTATGGAGTTCTGGTCGATGAGCTCGCGGCGCTGCTGCTCCGCCTTGTTGATTATCGCTTCGGCTTCCTTTTTTGCGTCGCTGATTATGCGGTTCTTGTCGGCAACGATGTTCTGCGCCTGCTGGATCTCCCGCGGAAGAACAAGTCGCATTTCTGTTGCGATCTCGTCTATCTCGGTACAGTCGATAAGACTTTTCTTGCCGATAGGGAACGGTGCCGCCTTTTTAACTGCTTCTTCAAGCGCTGAGATAAGGTCTAAAAGAGTGTACTCCATTATATTCATTTCCTTTCAGTAGAATTTGACTTTTCATGGTATTTTGTTCTGGCAAGCTCCCTGGCTGCGTCGAAATCCTGCGTCAGCCGTGAGCGTATCTGCTCGTGGATACATGCCGGAACGTACTTGCTTAGATCACCGTTGAACATCGCCACCTGCTTCACCATGCTCGACGAAACGAAAGTGGTTTTCAGGCTTGCCGGGATAAACACGGTTTCCGCGCGGGGATTGAGATCCTTGTTGGTATGCGCCATCTGGAATTCGTACTCAAAATCCGTTGTCGCGCGCAGACCTTTCACGATGACATCAACATCGCTGCGCTGATTGAAATAATCTGCAAGAAGTCCGTCAAAGCTCGCTATCTCCACATTCGGGATATCTCTTGTGGTTTCCTCCAGGAACTCGCAGCGCTCCTTCATGCTGAAGCTGTAGGTCTTGAGCGGGTTTATCAGCACCACGACCACCAGCTTGTCGAACATTTTCGAGGCGCGCTGGATTATGTCGAGATGTCCGTTAGTCACGGGGTCGAAGCTGCCGGGGTAGATTGCTGTTTTCATTCCTCGGGCTCCTTTCCGGGCTCATCGTCCGCCTGTTTCGGGCGGTAGATGGTGACGGACGTGCGGGAATGCCGCAGCACCTTTACTATTTCGAATCTGCCAATGTCGTGCGGGAGCACGCATTCTCTTTCGTGCTCGCAGATAATGACACCGTTTTCCGACATCTTTTCAACGAGATGCGGGAGCGCTTTCTGGATTATCTTGTAGTTGTAGGGCGGGTCGAGTATCGCTATGTCGAACACTGCGCGAGTGCTTTTCAGGAACGCCGAGAACGGCATGTTGACCACTCTTGCGTTAGCCTCCAGCCCGGTGGACCTTAAGTTTTCGCGCACTGCCTTGATGGAAACCGCCGCGCTGTCGATGAAGTAGACCTCCTTTGCGCCGCGGCTCAGCGCCTCGATGCCGAGCTGCCCGCTTCCTGCGAACAGGTCGAGCACTGTTCTTCCCTCTATCTCAAACTGAATGGCGCTGAATATTGCTTCCTTGACTCCGTCGGTGGTAGGGCGCACTACGTCTGTGCCCTCGACGGTAACAAGCTTTCTTCCCCGCGCTGTTCCGGTAATTACTCTCATATTATCTCCTTATTTTACGATATATTTCCCCTGGGCAATATAGCTGAA
>CAKSHG010000120.1 GCA_934456315.1 uncultured Oscillospiraceae bacterium
GGCGTAGCGTACCAGTCATCGCGCATGATACGGCCGGTCGGGACGTTTTCGTGCGGCTTTCCGCTCTTGCAGAAGCGGTCGGGGAATATCTGATACATGATACCGCCGCGGATAAACAGCGGTGTGTACAGGTTTTCGTCAAACACCGTCAGCTGGAAAAGCTCCTCGCCCTCGAATACGCCCTCGGACGCGCCGCGGCGCTTGATGTAGCGGCGTCTGCCGTCCAGCACGCAGGTGAAATAGTAATGGTGAAGTCCCACGTTGTTGGGCGTGAAGCAGCAGGAATAGATGTTGTCGTCGCCGCTTTCGTCCTGGAGTATCAGTTCAATGAAACGCTCCTTGTAGCCCGGTCGGAACATGACAAGCGTCAGGTCTGTGACGTGCATGTGCTTGGGCAGGCGGATATTGTAGATACTCGGCTGTCCACGGCGCAGCGCGCCGAAAGGGTGCTTGTATTCGTTGTCGAAGCAGTCAAAAATCGGTTTTCCCATGAATTTCTCCTTGATACGCAAAAAGGCGGTAAAGCCCCCTGCCGGAGCAGGGAGCACGCCGCCTGAAATTTTGCGTGATGAATATTACTTGAGGTTCCAGATATCTCTTGCGTAGTCGGTGACTGCACGGTCTGCGGAGAATCTGCCAGCGCCGGCGATGTTGTACAGGGACTTCTTGTTCCAGTCGAGCTGGTTTCTGTATACTTCGCTGATGTAGTGCTGTGTTCCGCGGTAGCTGTCGAAGTCTGCGAGCGCCATGTAGAAATCCTTGTTCTTGATGGAGTTTGCAACTTCCTCGAATGTAGCGCCGTTGATACCGTTGTACATACGAGCCATTACATCGCGGATAACCTGGCTGCCGTTGATGTAATCCTCGGGGTGATAGCCCTTCATGCGGAGCTCGTTGACCTCGTGAGTTCTCATGCCGAAGATGAAGATGTTGTCGGTGCCAACAGCCTCGTGGATCTCGACGTTAGCGCCGTCGTAGGTGCCGAGGGTCAGCGCGCCGTTGAGCATGAGCTTCATGTTACCGGTACCGGAAGCCTCTGTACCTGCAAGGGAGATCTGCTCGGAAATTTCAGCAGCGGGCATGAGGATCTCGGACAGAGTTACGCGGTAGTCCTCCAGGAATACAACGGAGAGCTTCTCGCGGATCTTCGGGTTGTGCTTGATCTCCTCGCCGATGCACCAGATCATCTTGATGATCTGCTTTGCGATGTAGTAGCCGGGAGCTGCCTTGGAAGCAAAGATGTAGGTCTTGGGAACGAAGTCAGCGTCCGGATTCTGGAGCAGGTAGTTGTAATCAGCAATGATATTCATTGCGTTGAGCTGCTGACGCTTGTATTCGTGCAGACGCTTTACCTGAACGTCGAAGATGGAATCGAGGTTCAGCTTAGTGCCGGTGGTCTTTTCAACGTATTCTGCAAATGCCTGCTTGTTCTGCTTCTTGATCTTGCCGAGCTGCTCGAGTACGTTCTTGTCGTTAGCGAATACCTGGAACTTGATGAGCTCGGAAGCGTCCTTCTTGAAGCCTTCGCCGATGCACTGGGAGAGCAGGTCGGTAAGACCCTTGTTGCTCTGGAGCAGCCATCTTCTGTAAGCGATACCGTTGGTGACATTCTTGAACTGGGAGGGTCTGTCGAGAGCCTGGAGTCGGAATACGTCGTTCTTGATTATCTGGCTGTGCAGCTTGGAAACGCCGTTTACGCTGTGAGAAGCAGCGCAGCAGAGGTAAGCCATGTGGATCTTGCCGCCCTGGATAATGGACATCTTGGAAACTCTGTCGCTGTCCTGGGTCCTGTTGAACAGATCCTCGCAGTAACGGCGGTTGATCTCGCAGATGATGGAGTAGATTCTCGGGAGGATTTTCTCAACAAGGCTCTGATCCCACTTCTCGAGCGCTTCAGCCATAACGGTGTGGTTGGTGTAAGCGAAGGTGTTGGTAACGATGTGCCAAGCCTGCTCCCAGCCGTAGCCGCACTCGTCGAGGAGTATTCTCATCAGCTCGGGGATAGCGAGTGTCGGGTGAGTATCGTTGATGTGGATAGCAACCTTCTCGTGGAAGTTCTCCAGTGTGCCGTAAACGTTCATGTGGCGCATTACGATATCGCCGACAGAAGCTGCGCACATGAAGTACTGCTGGCGCAGACGGAGCGCCTTACCCTCGAGGTGGTTATCGTTAGGATAAAGTACCTTGGAGATAGCGTGGGCGATGTTGTTTGCGCCCATTGCCTTAGCGTAGTCGCCGGTGTTGAAGCTGTTCATATCGAAGGACATGGACTCTGCGCTCCACAGACGGAGCTTGGAAACGCCCTTGCTGTCATAGCCGGAAACGTACATATCATAAGGAACAGCGTTTACTGTGGTGTAGTTAACGTGCTCGAGGTGGTGGTAGTTATCCTCCCAGTACTCATTGATCTGACCGTCGAAGTGTACCTCGATAGCCTGGTCGGGAACAGGGACGAGCCAGGCGCCGCCGCCGGGGAGCCAGTTATCAGGAAGCTCTGTCTGCCAGCCGTCAACGATCTTCTGCTTGAAGATACCGTACTCATAACGGATAGAGTAGCCGGTTGCGGGGTAGTCGCAGGTAGCGAGTCCGTCCATGTAGCATGCTGCAAGTCTGCCAAGACCGCCGTTGCCAAGACCTGCGTCCGGTTCTTCGTCGTAAACGCTGTCGATCTTGATGCCCATGTCCTTGAGAGCTTCCTCAGCAACGTCCTGCATGCCGAGGTTGTAAAGGCTGGTCTTGAGGGAGCGGCCCATCAGGAACTCCATGGAGAGGTAATAAACCTGCTTCCTGCCCTTGGAGTTGCAGTCGTGCATAAAGTTGTGACGCTTTTCCTTGAGGTAGTTGACTACTACAGAGGAAAGTGCGCGGTAAACCTGTGTTATTGTAGCGTTCTGTGAATCGGTACGGAAATCGAATTCCAGTATGCCGTCGAGCTGTCTTTTCAGCTCCTCCTTAGTAAACGGAGAATTCATTCTTTTAATTGACCCCTTTCAATGTGGCGCTTTGCACCTGTTGCTTATTTTTCACCATCTATCATTATACTATTTTCTCCGCCGAATTGCAAGGATTTAGACGCATAACTGTGAAATATAACAATAGTAACCTATTGATTTTGAGTAATTTAGACAATATTCCTAGTAGCATCTGGTAACAGTTTGAGCATTATTCGACCTTGTAACGATTACAGTCAATTTAAATCCGGGAATAAAAAACGCCGCCGGGCTGTAAAAGCCCGGCGGCACATTGCAAATTATAAGTTTTATCAGTTGCCGGTGTACTCGGAAAGGGTTATCTCGATATCCACGGACTTATCCTTGCCGCGGGAATCGGTTCTTATGACAGTTGCCGTTACCTTATCGCCGGGCTTCTTGTCCTTGAGTATCTCGGAAACCTCGTCGACTGTGCGTACCTCGGTGCCGTCGATGGCGGTGATGGTGTCGCCGACTACCAGACCGCTGTCTGCGATAGCCATTGTCTGGTCGATGTCAGTTACCACAAGACCGGGAGTCATGCCCTTGATGGCGCCTACATAGTCGCTCACCTGGACGCAGGTTATGCCGAGTATTGGTCTGCCGGAAACGTAGCCCTTTGTGATGAGGTCGCTGATGACCGACTTGGCGTCGTTTATCGTGATGGCGAAACCAACGTTTTCAGCATTGTCGTTGATGAGCTTCATGTTGACTACGCCAACGACCTCGCCGTACATGTTGAACAGACCGCCGCCGGAGTTACCGCTGTTTATCGCTGTATCAGTCTGGATAGCGGAGATGCTGTTATCGTCGTAAACCTGACGGTTCAGACCGGATACAACGCCCTTGGAAACGGAGGTTTCAAGACCAAGCGGGTTGCCTATTACAACAACGTCGTCGCCGAGACTAAGATTGTCAGAATCGCCGAGGGTAGCTGCCGGCAGGTCGCCGTCGGGCTTTATCTTGAGCACTGCAAGGTCAGTGTCCGTATCGGAGCCGACAAGCGTTGCGTCATACGCTGTGGAAACGCTCGTACCGTTGTTCGGGTCGGTGGTGTTAACATTTACGACGAGCTTGGATACGGTGTAGTAGTCGTTTTCCGCAACATGCGCGTTGGTGATGATGTAGCCGTCCTTGGAGATGATGATACCGCTGCCTGCGCCGTAAAGTGTTTCCTGACCGCGGTAGTTTACATAGACCTCAATGTATACGATGGAATCCTTGACTGCGGAAACCAGGTCGCGGGTGTAGGCATAGGTGCCGTCGCTGTTGCGCTCTGCCGTGGTGGAGTTGGTGTGGTCAACAACTCCGGACTGGAGCGTGTTCAGGACGTCCTGTGCGCCCTCGGGGACGCTGCTGGCGTCGGAAGATGTTCCCGCGCTGCTGCTGGCGGTGGAGTCTGCGCTCTCGGACTGGGAGGCGCCGCCTATCATCAGCTGGCTCGCCTTGTTAGCCGCGAACGCTCCGCCGAATCCTGCGCCGCCGCAGAGCACTGCTACTGCGCATACCAGCGCGATTATCCTGCCAGTGCGGTGGGTCTTGGGCTTCTTCGGGGGCTGCTCGCTGGAGTTCATCTGGGGCTGTGTATTCTGAAGATTCTGTTCGTTCTGTGTTTCCTGGAGGTTCTGTGTATTCTGGCTTTCGTTCATGCCGTTGTAGTCATACATAAATCATTCGTCCTTTCTTTCAGACCGGATATGTAGGGGAGCGTTCCCGGTTTTCCGTATCTCCCTTGCTGTGATGTAATTATATCAGTCTAATGTGTCGATACGGTGAAACAAATTTGAACAATCAATTAAATAAAGCTGAAGAAAATGGTAAAAAACCGGCGAAATAATGCACACATTTCCGCCGGTTGTTGTATTTTATCAGCCCATGCTTGCGGGAGCTTCGCTCATGGAGGGCGCTTCGTGACCCTTTACGGCTCTGTCAGCCGCGAGGGCTATCGCACATTCCAGGCGCTTTTTCTGCATTTCACAGGCGATCTTGTAGGGCTTTTTAACGTCGCCCTCGTAGATGAAGCTGTTTGCGTTGCAGCCGCCGGAGCAGAAGAACTTCGCCCAGCAGTTGCGGCAGCCTTCCTTGCTGTATACATGCACCTTGGAGAAATAGGTCTTGATGTCGTCGTTGAATGTTCCATCATAAAGGTTGCCCATTTTCCACTGCTCTATTCCTACGAACTGGTGGCAGGGATAGATATCGCCGTGAGGCTCTACCGCAACGTAGTCGTTGCCGCAGCCGCAGCCGCGCAGGCGCTTTATGGCGCAGGGACCAGCGTTGAGGTCCACCATGAAGTGGAAGAAGTTGAACTTGTCCTCGGTGCGGTTCGCCATTACGTCGCAGAGCTTGTCGTATTCGGAGAATACGCGGGGGAGGTCCTCCTCGTTGAGCGCGTAGGGCATGGACGGGTCAGTGACCACCGGCTCGGCGGAGAGCTGTACGAATCCCAGGTCGCGCATTGCGAGGATATCGTCGGTGAAGTCGAGATTGTACTTCGTGAAGGTCGCGCGGACGTAGTAATCCTTGGTCCCGCGGTTCTGGACGAGCTTCTGGAACTTGGGGACGATGATGTCGAAGCAGCTCTTGCCGTTGACGGTCTTGCGGATACGGTCGGTGACCTCACGTCTGCCGTCGAGGGAGAGCACGCAGTTGCTCATCTCGCGGTTGATGTAGTCTATCTTCTCATCATCGAGCAGGATACCGTTAGTTGTGATGGTGAAGCGGAAGTGCTTCCCGTGCTGCTTCTCGATGGAACGGGCGTACTCGACGGTCTGTACGACTGTGTCCCATGCCATGAGCGGCTCGCCGCCGAAGAAGTCCAGCTCGAGCTGCTCGCGGTTCGCGGAGCGCTCGATGAGGAAGTCGATAGCCTTCTTGCCGGTTTCCGGGGTCATGATGCAGCGCTCGCCGCCGAAATCGCCCTGCTGTGCGAAGCAGTATTCGCAGCGGAGGTTGCAGTCGTGGGAAACGTTCAGGCACATGGACTTGACCGGGGACTTGACCATGGTGTTGCTGTACTTTTCGTAGTCGTCCTCGGCGAAGAGCGCGCCGTCCTTGTAGAGCTGATAAAGCTCCGCGTAGCTCTCGCGGACTTCGGTTTCGGAGTACTTCGGGAGCTTTGCGGGGAGGTCTGCTGGCATTTCCTCGCTCATGGGCGCGTCAACGAAGTCGAGCATATCGTATGCGCAGTCGTCGGGGAGGTGCACAGCGCCGCTGTTGACGTCCAGGACTATATTGTAGCCAAGCTGTTTGAACTTGTGTATCATCGGGATCTAGCCTTTCTATGTAAATAATTCTTGTCAAAAAAACTGGGCGGAACAGTTCCGCCCATCGTGTGTAATATCGGCTGATATTACTTTTCAGACTCACATTTCTGGTTTGCAACTGTGCAGGAAGTCTTGCAAGCAGACTGGCAGGAGCTCTGGCACTTGCCGCAGCCGCCCTTTACAGCGGAAGCCTTCAGGTTAGCCTTGTTGATGGTTGTGATGTGCTTCAAATCAGACACCTCTTTCGTGATTGATTGCAGGGTATTATCCTGCGATTATTAACAGTATATCATATTTTCTGCAATATTTCAAGGGGGGATAAGAAGTTTTTTCAGCTTTTTATTTTCATAGCGGGAAAAATGAAGCGGGCGGAGCTTTTTCAGCCCGCCCGGGAAGATATCA
>CAKSHG010000121.1 GCA_934456315.1 uncultured Oscillospiraceae bacterium
GAGCGGATTACGAGGCTCGAACTCGCTACCTCCACCTTGGCAAGGTGGCGCTCTACCAGATGAGCTAAATCCGCATATTGGTGCCTCCGGTCGGAATCGAACCAACGACACGGGGATTTTCAGTCCCCTGCTCTACCAACTGAGCTACAGAGGCAACAATGGCGACCTGGATGGGACTCGAACCCACGACCTCCGCCGTGACAGGGCGGCGTTCTAACCAACTGAACTACCAGGCCAGGTGGTGGAAGTTATAGGGCTCGAACCTATGACCCTCTGCTTGTAAGGCAGATGCTCTCCCAGCTGAGCTAAACTTCCACATTTAGAAATCGCTTTTCGCTTTTGTTTCTTTTTTGTATCTCTCGTCAAGCGACTTCTATATTATACACGCAAAAAGCAATTTTGTCAAGCGTTTTTTCAAACTTTTTTTAATTTTTTTGTTCTTTGAGCAAGTTGCTTATTTCAGCTGTTGAAAACTTGTATTTCTTATTGCAAAAGTGACAACAAACTTCTGTTTCTTCGCCCTCATCCACCAGTTTCTGGAGCTCTTTTTTACCCAGGCTGATCAGAATCTGTTCAGTTCTTTCACGGGAACAATCGCAATAATACACTGCGTCCCACTGATCCAGGATCTCTCCGCCCAGTCCTTCAAGCGCAGCAACAGCCAGTTCTTCCGGTTTCAGCCCCTTATCCAGCATTCCGGTGATGGACTCCATATGCTGAAGATTATCCTCGATCACCTTTACCGAGCTGTCAAGCACCGGCGGCACGAGCTGAAGCATATATCCACCCGCTGCCTTTATAGTAGCGTCCTCATTAAAAACGATACCGAGCGCGCAGACTGTGGGAATCTGCTCGCTTACTGTATAGTATGCCGTGATATCCTCTGCAATATTCCCCGAAACCAGCGGGATCTGTCCGACATACGGCTCTTTCAGTCCCATATCCTTTACAACGGTAAGATTTCCGTCCCTGCCAACGCACGCCGGCACGTCAAGCCCTCCGTCTGCGCGCAGCGGAACAACAGCCTGCGCATTTCCGGCGCAGCACTTCACGTTTCCGCGGTAGTCTGCTACGACAGTCAGCGTACCGCAGGGACCGCTGCCGTTTACACGCAGGGTCATGGTATCCCCCTCGTTCTTGAGGAGCGCTCCCATGATCGCTCCGGCTGTGCACATTCTGCCGAGCGCGGCTGTGACCACAGGCGTCGGCTGGTGCAGACGTTCGATCTCCTTTACTATATCAGTAGTATCTATCGCGCAGCAAAGTACGCTTCCGTCCTCTGAAAGGGCTCTGACTAACTTTCCCATGTTGTATCTCCATTATATGAACAATATTATAGTAATGTTACTTTTTTCTTGCGCAGAACATCAGTTTGTCGCTCTGACTGTCCGGCGCTTTATCCGTGAGATATTCGCTGACCTCCAGCACCTCGAATCCGCTTTTTGTGAGAAGCTCTGCGACCTCCTCCTGCGGCATGGTGATCTCCCGGAAAGTTTCCTCCATACGGTCGTAAAGCCCGTCGTCAGTTTCCACGAAGATGTTCAGCGAGATATCTACGCCGTTGTCCTCCGCGCTGAATTCATTCTGCCATACGCAGTATACCCCGTCCACATCGTAAACGAACACATTGTCGGCAAGAATATTTTCGTGCTTAAATATAGTATTGAAATCGAACATCAGCAGCCCTCCCCTGCGGAGATTGACAGCCGCCGTCCTGAAGAACTTCCCGATATCCGCAGTGCTGCTTAAGTGGTTCACACTGTCAAGTGTGGAAACGATGATGTCAGCCTCGCCGTAAAGATCAAGCTCCGTCATGTCCTGACAGATGTACTGAACGCCGTCATGCGGCTTGTTCATTGCCTCGGAAAGCATATCTGCGGACGGCTCCGCGCCGATAACGTCGTATCCGAGCCCGGCGAGCCTGGCAGTGAGGTTCCCGGTGCCGCAGCCTGCGTCGGCAAGGAAATTCCCGTCGCCGTCGCGGAACTGTCTTATCTTACGG
The DNA here is from genome assembly GCA_934456315.1 of uncultured Oscillospiraceae bacterium. Classification (GTDB taxonomy): domain Bacteria; phylum Bacillota; class Clostridia; order Oscillospirales; family Ruminococcaceae; genus CAG-115. Next base: position 2,003 of record CAKSHG010000121.1, read on the forward strand.
TCGTAGTAATCCGCAATCTCATCGTACGGGACATTCAGCGTGAGCTTGTCGTACACCTGCGCAAAAACTCCGTAGCCTGCCATCACTCTTCGTCCTTCATGCGGTCGAAAACTATCTGATAACCGCCCGCCGCCTGGTAGTTCAGTGTCTTATTGACTCTGGAGATGGTAGCGGTGCTGGCTCCGGTCTTTTTAACTATATCGTTGTATACGCAGTTGTCGGTGAGCAGCCTTGCAACGTGGAGCCGCTGCGAGATAGCCTTGAGCTCCTGCGGAGTGCATAGATCCTCAAAGAAAGCGTAGCACTCGTCCTCGGTTTTCAGCGAGAGTATCGCCTTAAACAGATAATCCATATTCTCATCTTTTTTCATAGTAAACCTCCATAAAGGCATATCCGGGAAAAGCCCCGAATGAACTATCAACATTTTACCATATCAAAGCACAAAAGTCAATACTTTTGACCCCTAAAGTGAAAATTATCCACCTTTTTTCTTTATACTATATAAATAGAAAAAACCGCCTGGAGCGCGAAAGCTCCGGCGGCTTTTAAAATCAGTTGTTTCCCCGGATCAGTCCATAGCCTTCTTGATAGCGGCCATGAGCTCATCGTATGTTTCGTAAGCGGGCAGGTCGGGGTTGTCAGCCTTGATGTTGTCAGGGCTCTTGAACAGGAATCCAGCCTTGCTTGCGCGGATCATGCCGAGGTCGTTGTGGCTGTCGCCGCTGGCGATGGTTTCGAATCCGATGGACTGGAGAGCCTTGACGGTGGTCAGCTTGGACTGCTCGCAGCGCATCTTGAAGCCGGTGATCTCACCGTTCGGAGCCACCTCAAGGGTATTGCAGAAGATGGTCGGCATACCGAGCTTTTTCATAAGCGGGCCAGCGAACTGGGAGAACGTATCGGAAATAATGATCACCTGGCAGATGGATCGCAGCTCATCGAGGAACTCCTTAGCGCCGGGCATGGGGTCGATCTTGGCGATGGTTTCCTGGATCTCCTTAAGACCCAGACCGTGCTCCTTGAGGATACCAAGGCGCCAGTTCATGAGCTTGTTGTAATCCGGCTCATCGCGGGTGGTGCGCTTAAGCTCGGGGATTCCGCTTGCTTCAGCGAATGCGATCCAGATCTCGGGAACCAGTACGCCCTCAAGATCAAGACAGGTGATATACATGGACATTGTGTTTTCCTCCGTATTATGTAGTGTGCCGCATCATTGCAGCTTTCTGAATAATTATAGCACACTTCCCTGCAAAATTCAATAGGTCACCTCTAAAAATCAATTATTTCCGCTTTCTGAATGCGAATACTCCTGCGGAAGCAACCGCCGCGATACCCGCGAAAACAGCGACACCCTCCGCTCCGGTATCCGGGCTGCCCTTTGCGTGAACCGCCGCAGAAGCATCGCCTGTATTGCCGGAGCCGTCAGTTTCAGCGGACTCCCCGCCGACCGGCGCGGAGGTCTGCTGCGAAGTGAGGTCGGACAGCAGCGAGTAGATAACGCCGTGACCGTCCTTGTTGGGGTGGATATCCATAGAGGAAATGTTTGTGTAATCCAGAGCGTGACCCGCAAACGCAGAGTGCGCATCTGCGACCTGCGCACCGTGCTCGCTGGCTTCAGCGGATATTTCCGCGTTGAGTTCCCCGAGCTTTTCGCGCGCAGCCACGTCCATCATCTCCATGCCCTGAACTCCCTCGAACGGGTCGTACACTGTCAGGAGGATCACCTGGCACTCGGAATTGAGGTCGGATATCTCGCTGAGGATACTGCATATGTTCCCGCCGATGGCTGAAACGTCGACCGCGTCGACTGCGTCCAGCATCACGGACATCATCTGTGACATGATCTGCATGTAATTATCCTCGTCAAGCTGAACGTCCCCGCCCTGAATCGCGGAAAGCAGGTCAGGGTCAGACATGACCGCGTCCTGCACTGCCCCGAGCATCGGCCGGAGGAAATCGTTGCCGCCGATGGACACGACCACCGTATCAGCCCCTGCAAGGGCCGCCGCAATATCCGCGTCGTCAAGCGCGGTCAGCAGCTCGCCGGAAGTCCTGCCGTCCACCGCGTAATTTTCGTAGCTGCCGAATTCCCCGCCGAGCCTGTTCGCAAAGCTCTGCACCGCGCTGTAGTTATCGCCGGAAACGTACCCGTCCAGCCCGTAGCCGCTGGTAATGGAATCCCCAAGTACGACCAGCGCTCTGTCGTCCGCGGAAGCCGCAGCGGCGCATGCCGCGGCAACAGCAGCCGCAGTAAATATAGACAGAATCTTTTTCATAAGTTCTCCTTTCGGTGACCATTAAAGTTTAATGCCAGTATAACATATATAAATATATTTTGTCAACATATACTCCGGAAATGTGAAAAATTAAAAATTTGTTTTTTACCCCTTGACAAATCGGAATAAGTGGTGTATAATATCATCATTGACCGCTTTAGGGATAAAAAGCATAAAAGCACAAAAGCATAAAAGCACTAAAGCAAATGAAAGGATAAGAGTTATGAAAGAAGTAGTAAAGCTGATGGATTACAGACCTGATATAAAGATAGTTGACGCAACGCTGCGCGACGGCGGTCTGGTAAACAATTTCCGTTTCACCGACGAGTTCGTGAAGGACCTGTACCTGACCAACATCAGGGCGGGCGTGGACGTAATGGAGTTCGGCTACAAGGCTGACAAGGAGATGTTCGACGTCAAGGATTTCGGAAAGTGGAAGTTCTGCGACGACGAAGATATCCGCGCGATAGTCGGCGACAACAACACCGACCTGAAGATCGCGGTAATGGCTGACGTAGGCCGCTGCAACTACAAGCAGGACATCAAGCCCCGCGCCGAAAGCCCGGTGGACGTAATCCGCGTAGCTACATACATCAACCAGATCCCCGCAGCGATAGACGTCATCGAGGACGCAGTCGCAAAGGGCTACGAGGTCACCTGCAACATCATGGCGATCTCCAACGCACAGGAAGCCGATATCCGCGTTGCGCTCGACCTGCTCGGCAAGTCCCCGGTAAGCGTAATATACATCGTTGACAGCTTTGGCGCGCTGTTCCCGGAGCAGATAGCGAGAATCGCGTCGCTCTACGGAGAATACGCTGCAAAGTACGGCAAGAAGCTGGGCATTCACGCTCACAACAATCAGCAGCTCGCGTTCGCAAATACGGTCGAGGCGGTAGGCGACGGCGTTGACTGGCTGGACGGTACCTACTCCGAGATGGGCAGAGGCGCCGGAAACTGCGCAATGGAGCTGCTCCTCGGATTCCTGAAGAATCCCAAGTACAATCTCTACCCCGCTGTTCAGTTCATCGAGAAGCACATGACCAAGCTCAAGGAGGAAGGCGTCGTATGGGGCTACGACATGCAGTACCTGCTGACCGGCTGGCTCAACCAGCACCCCCGCACAGCTATCCAGTTCACCAAGGATAACCGCAAGGACTTCTCCGCATTCTACAGGGAAATAACTTCCCAGGAATAATCCGATAATTCTCTTTTTACCTTCATATTCTGTACAGTGCGCCCGGGGATATGCTCCCAGGGCGCATAACAGTGCGGTTTGCAGGAATTTTCAAAAAAATAAAGATTTTTTTGAAAAAAGTGTTGACAAATCAAAAATAATGTGATATAATATACAAGTCGTCAGGGATAAGGAACAAAAACAAAGAACTGATAACGCTTTACGCTGGTGTAGCTCAGCTGGTAGAGCAGCTGATTTGTAATCAGCAGGTCGGGGGTTCGAATCCGTCCACCAGCTCCAATTTTTATTGGAACTCAAAATTGAATATGGGAGCTTTCCCGAGTGGCCAAAGGGGACAGACTGTAAATCTGCTGCGTTTGCTTCGGTGGTTCGAATCCACCAGCTCCCACCAAAACACCGTACTTAATAAGTACGGTGTTTTTTTGTTACAGTCCTTCTCTGCCCGCGCTTGACACAACCCGCCGATTTTGATATAATAATTAAGAAGTACCAGTCGATTCCCGAAAGGAGCAGGAAATGTCACAGGTCACGAAACGCGCGCTGGAAGCGTCACTGAAGAATCTGCTGCTGAAAAAGCCGCTAAGCAAGATAACGATAAACGACATCACCGAGGACTGCGGGATAAGCAGAATGACGTTCTACTATCACTTCAAGGATATCTACGACCTGGTCGAATGGTCCTGCCTTGAGGACGCAAAGCGCGCCCTGGAGGGGAAAAAGACCTACGAAACCTGGCAGCAGGGCATATTGCAGATATTCGAAGCCGTTCTGGAAAACAAGCCGTTCATAATCAACGTATACCGCTCGGTAAGCCGCGAGCATGTGGAAAACTACCTCTTCAGACTGACCTATGACCTGCTCATCGGCGTGGTGAATGAAAAATCCGCAGGACTCACTGTCCGCGAGGAGGACAAGGAGTTCATCGCGGATTTCTATAAGTACGCATTCGTCGGCGTCATGCTGAACTGGGTCAAGGACGACATGAAAGAGGACCCGCACAAGATAGTCGACCGCATATCCCTGATAATGTACGGGAACGTCACCGAAGCACTGGATAAGTTCCGCATTTCATAGATTTGGTCACCTCTAAAAACCGGTTTGAAAAGGGAAAATGGGTAGAGTGCGCCGAATGCGATGAAAGCCGACGAAGTAAG
>CAKSHG010000122.1 GCA_934456315.1 uncultured Oscillospiraceae bacterium
CCTGTCCCGGTAAAATCTTGTGAAAACTGTAGACAAATCCGCTTGAAGATGATATACTTATATCAAACGGAAACACCACCGAAAAAGGTGAATCCACTCAAACGGAGGCGATCCATCATGGCTAAGAAGATAATCACGATCACAAGACAATACGGAAGCGGCGGACGCGAAATAGGCGAAACCCTTGCAAAACGGCTGGGTATAAGCTTCTGGGACAATAAGCTGCTGGACGTTGCCGCAAAGGACAGCGGCATTCACAAGACGCATTTCGAGGAAAGCGACGAGCGCCGCACGAACAGTTTCCTTTATCTGCTGTCCACGACCTACGGTCAGGGAGGGGTTCCGTTTGACGACGCGCTGTTCTTTGCACAGCTGAATGCTATCCAGAAGATAGCGTCGCAGGAATCCTGCCTTATCATCGGCAGATGTGCCGACTACGCGCTGAGGGACTTCAACAATGTGGTAAACATCTACATCACTGCTCCGCTGGAGGACCGCATAAAGCGCGCGATAAACGCCTACGGTATCGGCGAGAAGCACGCTGCGGAGTATGTAAAGCGCATGGATAAGCAGCGTATCTCCTACTACAACTACTATACCGACAAGCGCTGGGGAGTTCCGGAGAACTACGAGCTTTGTCTTGACAGCTCCGCGCTCGGTATCGGGGGTTCGGTAGACCTGCTTGAGGATTTCATCAAGAAATATTTCAAGGAATAATAACTATCGGGGCTGCGGTGATCGCAGCCCCGATTTTTAATTTTCGATTTTGCTCTTGTCAGCCGGGATAGTTATCTGACGGTAGTTTATTCCGTCCTGGAAGCTTACCATGAGAGTGCTATCGCTCACCCAGTTGACGGTATATCTGTCGTCGCTGATCACGTATTCGTTCAGGTCGGAAGCGGCGAGAAGCACCGCTTTTCCTTCGTCGGACTTCCCGGTGAGGTAAAACGCAACGCTGCTTTTCCCGAAATACGGCTGCGTTTCTTCGATGATCAGCCGCACCTCCTCGTCAGAATAGCTGACGGAGCTGTGCGCTTTTATCGGCGAACCCAGCGCCATGTAAGCCGAGCTGCCGACCATAGCCAGCGAAACCACGAGCAGACCAGCCGCGCCCATTATCTGCGCCAGGCGGTGCCTTTTCAGGAATGCTCCGCCTATCATCAGCCCTACCAGAACGCACACAACTCCGATGACCGCCGCCGCTATCACTCCGAAGAATGCCAGCGGGTCCGTCTTTTCGATGTCCGAGCCGTTTACCGTGTATTCTATCGGTATGTTTGCCTTGGAGAGCGCCATTCCGGCGATCAGCATGGCAATGTCCAGCCCGAATGCCGCTCCGGCGAACAGCCAGGGTTTCTTCAGCAGCGACCGTGCACGGCTTTCCGGGACGGGCGCTTTCTTCGTTTTTCTGTTTCGGCTCATGGACATTCCTCCTAAGGTAGTGCAGCGAATACAGCGGCGCACGGGCATTCCGGCGCCGCATTTGCCTTAAACGTAATACTGTGCCTGGGCTGCGAACATTTCGGCGTAAATGCCTCCGGGCTTGTGGACAAGCTCGTCATGCGTGCCCAGTTCCTTTATCGTGTTGTCCGAGAACACCGCGATACGGTCGCAGAACTTGCAGCTTGAGAGCCGGTGAGAGATGTACACCGCCGTCTTTCCGCCGACAAGCTCGTTGAACCGGCAGTATATCTCATATTCCGCCACCGGGTCGAGCGCCGCAGTCGGCTCGTCGAGTATCACTATCGGGGCGTCCTTGTACAGCGCCCGCGCGATGGCGAGCTTCTGCTGTTCGCCGCCGGAAAGCTGTACGCCGTCCTGCTCGAACTGCCGGAACATCATCGTGTCCCTGCCGTGGGGGAGGGTGTTGACCTTATCCAGCAGCCCGACCTTTTCGAGCACTTCGTCCACTGCTTCGGGAGCGTCCTCCTTTCCAAGCAGCACGTTTTCCTGAACGGAGAACGCCAGCAGCCGGAAATCCTGGAACACGACTGAGAACAGCTTCATGTACTCGTCGTAGTCGTAGTCGCGGATATTCACTCCGTCGAGGAGTATCTCGCCCTCGTCCGTGTCGTAGAGCCGGCACAGCAGCTTGATGAACGTGGTCTTTCCTGCGCCGTTCAGCCCGACTACCGACAGACGCTCGCCCGCCCTGATGGTTATCGAAACGTTTTTCAGCACCTGCACCCCGGTGTTGGGGTAGGAGAAGCTGACGTTGCGGAACTCTATCTCATGCGGTCTGCCGAGATCCTCGACCTTACGCGTGCCTTTCTGGAGGTAGGGCGGGTATTCCAGCAGCTTCACCGTTTCGTAGGCGTAGCTGCACCGCTTCACGATGTCCTGAATATTGAATATGACTCCCTGGACCGCCTGGTTGACAGTTCCTCCGGCGGTGGTCAGCTGCGAGAACTGACCTATCGTGATGCTGCCCAGTATCGCGAGGATACCGAGGTATAGATATGTACCGAAGTCGCGCAGCGCAGTCACCACTACGTCAAGGATATTCAGCGGGTAAAGCTCGCGCTCCTTGTCCACGTCGTAGCTTATCGTGCGCTTTATCTGCTCTGCCGCCTTTGCGACCAGCGTTCCTGCCGCGCCGTAAAGCCGCACGTCCTTTGCGAAGCGGATATCCTCCTGCTCGTAGTTGATGTAGTAATACACTCGGTCGACCTTGGAAAGCTCGCTGAACCACTTGACCTCGATTTTGTTCTTCTTAAGGTTGAGTATCGAGGATACCGCAAGCAGCACGCCGATTATCAGCAGCAGCCAGGGCGCGGAAACCGCGAGAATCGTCACAACGCCGACTATCTTGATGATGTTTGAAATAATGCTGAAGAACTGCACGCAGATACCGTGCAGACCTCCCGACCAATCTATGCCGTCGTTTGCCTTGCGTATCTGGTCCAGCGCCTGTTTATTTTCGGTGAGCGCGAAATCTATCTCCATGCAGCGCTCCGCGACCATTTCGCGGGAGTAGTTCAGGAACTTATCCTCGAACCGCTGGAGATATATCGTGAGCTGCTCCCCGGCGGAGCCGACCGCGATATCAAGCCCCACCATGAGCGCCGCGTACAGCACTATCTGCGGAACGCTGCGCTCCGGCTGGCAGAGCGCGTCCACCAGCAGCGGCAGGAATATCAGGTCGATGAACGGCAGGACCGCCTGCACGATCACGTTTATCACCGAAACAATGAAGTAGCGCTTGCTGAATTTCCACGCCACAGGCAGGTAGAATTTCAGCGTGCCCAGTACTGCACCCTTTTTCTTTTCATTCTTTCTGGGATCACTCACGGACAACGCCCCCTTCCTCTGCGGGAACGGTAGCCGTGCCGTCCTCAACGTAGTACTGTGCCTGTACGCGGAACATCTCCGCATACGCGCCGTCCTTTTTCAGCAGCTCGTCGTGAGTGCCGTACTCCACCATCTCGCCGCCCTTGAACATCGCGATGGTGTCGCAGAAGCGCGTCGACGAAAGTCTGTGGGATATGTAGACTGCGGATTTTTCGCCTATCATGCCGTCAAAGCTCTGATACAGCCGGTATTCCGCGAGGGCGTCCAGCGCGGCGGTAGGCTCGTCGAGCACCACCACCGGCGCGTTCTTGTACAGCGCCCTTGCGAGCGCCATTTTCTGCTTTTCGCCGCCGGAGAGGTCAACGCCGTCGTCGTAGAGGATCTTCAGCATCTGGGTGTCAATGCCGTTGGGAAGCTTGTCGAGCTTTTCGCCCATACCCGCCGCCCGCAGGTATTTATCCGCTTTCTTCTTGTCGGTGTCCTCGGTCAGCCGCATTGAAACGTTCTCGCACAGCGGGAACGCGAACACCTCCACCTCCTGGAAAGCGGGGGAGAACAGCCTGAAATATTCGCTGCGGTCGAACTCGCGAATGTCGATGCCGTTGCAGAGTATCTGACCCTCGGTCACGTCGTAGAGCCGCAGAAGCAGCTTGATGAACGTGGTTTTTCCCGCGCCGTTCAGCCCGACCACCGCCAGGCGCTGTCCTGCGCTGAACGTGAGGTTCAGGTTTTTCAGGGCGTAGGTTTCCTGCCCCTTGTAGCGGAACGAAACGTTGCGGAATTCGAACGTGTAGCCGTCCGCCTTTGGTATGGGAGTGTGCTTTTCCTGGAGCTGGTCGGGATTCCTGATATCCATGTAGCTGCGGAAATCGTCCGTTTTCGCGGAGTGCTCCCGCATGCCGCCCAGCGACTGGAGGAACTGGCTGACGTACATCGAAAACGTTATAGCGCTGCCGGTGTACAAAGTGAAATCGCCGATGGACATGCCGTTGAACAGCATGTCGTAGATGAGCCAGCCGTAGATCATCACGTTTCTCACAAGCGCGATGCCGTGCGAGAACCAGGTGTTCCAGCCCCAGTACACACGGGACTGTATCCAGTGCTTCAGCTCGATATCGTTGATGTGCTTATACTTCCCGAGCAGCCACTTTTTCATGCCGTACAGCCGGATATCCTTGGCGTAGGTGAAGTCAGTGGAAACGTCCTGCATGTAGTACATTTTGCGCCAGTGGGGAGCCATAGCGTCCCACATGACTTCCTTGTCCTTTATGCGGATATAGTCGAAATACTCGAACTGAATGAACGACAGCACTGCAATAATGAGCACCAGCCAGCCGTTGAACGTGAAGATTATCCCCACTGCGGTGAATACCGCCACAAGCTGCACCGCAGTTGACCACATGTTGGACATGAGCGCTCCCACGCCCATCCACTCGCCCTCGACGGCGCGCTTCGCCTTTTGCAGGCGGTCGAGCATTTCCGGGTCCTCAAGCTGCTCGTACTGCATCGTCATGGTCTTGGCGATACGCTCCTGCACAAGACCGCTTCTCGTAACCAGGAAGCCGATACGCAGATTCTTTGCGGAAAGCGTATTCAGCCACATCATGATGAATTCCACCGCCGTAGTGCCTGCGACCAGCCACAGCAGCGGGGTGATGTCGCTGTCTGCGGCGCCCGCCTGCTGGGTTATCATATCGATGACCAGCTTTGCGATGATCGTCCAGATGTAGGACATGGAGGCTCCCGCGATACCTCCGATGAGCAGGTACGCCACGGTGCTTTTCCGGTAGCGCAGGAAAGCCCGCATGATGTACCCGCAGTTGCTGATGAGCCCGTATTCATGATGGAGCTCGTCAGTCTGTTCCTTTTTCTTGTTTCTGTAAAATAGCATGTTGAATTCTCCGGGAACAGAGGAGAAACAATTTAAATTCGGAATTCTTAATTCGAAATTCGGAATTTTGGTGTCCTGCTTCGCAGGACACCATTTAAATAACCGCCGGAGGCGGCACAATAATTCCGAATTTCGCATTCTTAATTCCGAATTTGAAAATCAGACTTCCACGTCTGCTTCGTAGTCTACTCCGTCTATTCCAAATCCAAACAGCTCGTAGAAGTCCTTCCAGTAGCCGTCGATATCGGTAAATTTCTTGAAATTTTCGGCGTTGAGGACATTCCAGAGCTTCGTTACCTCGTCCTGGATCTCGGGCTTCATCTCGAGGTCGTCAAGACGTATTCTTCCCTCGCCGTCAACTGCGCCGGAAACCGGCTTGCCGTCTGCGCCGAGCTTTTCGGCGAACAGGCGGTACATCTGCTCGATGCAGCCCTCGTGCACTCCCTTTTCCTTCATCACCTTGTAAAGGATAGAGATATACAGCGGAACTATCGGGATAGCCGCGCTGGACTGTGTAACGAGCGCCTTGTTGACGGAGATGTACGCTTTTATTCCGTCTGCGGCGTATTTCTCGGTTATCTCCTTCGAGGTCTGGAACAGGTGAGCCTTGGCTCTGCCAATGGAGCCCTCGAAGTACATCGGATGGGTTATCTCCGGACCGATATACGAATAGGCAACGGTAACGGCGTTGTCCTCTATTGCGTCAGCAGCTTTCAGTGCGTCGATCCATGCCGCCCAGTCCTCGCCGCCCATTACCTTGACGGTGGCGGTGATCTCCTCCTCGGTGGCAGGCTCGATGGTGACCTCGGAAACCGTGTTGTTCCTAAGGTCGATAGTTTTGTTGGTGTAGGGTTCTCCGGTGGTCTTGAGCACGGAGGAATATGTCACGTCGCCGACTGTTCTCCTGGGAGCGGCGAGGCTGTAAACAACGCAGTCCACCTTGCCGAGGTCCGCCTTGATGAGGTCGATGACCTCTTTCTTGCATTCGTCGGAATACGCGTCGCCGTTTACGGTCTTTGCGTACAGCCCGTCAGCCTTCGCGAACTTCTCGAACGCCTGGGTGTTGTACCAGCCGGAGGTTCCGGTCTTGTTGCCGCTTGCGGGTCTGTCGAACATAACGCCCAGCGTAGCTGCGCCGCCCGCGAACGCAAGAGAAATGCGGCTCGCAAGTCCGTAGCCCATTGAACAGCCCAGAACCAGCACCTTCTTCGGCTTGAATCCGTTGTCCTCCGCCTTTTTTGACTTGACATACTCTATCTCTGACTTAACGACTGCTTCGCAGCCCACCGGGTGAGCCGTTGTGCAGATGAATCCTCTTACCTTTGGTTTAACTATCATAGTGATACTCCTTCCCCGCAGTACTGCAAGACACGAGTGCGATACTGCGCTTTGAAAATGAAAGCTGCGGACTTCCGCAGTGCGTAC
>CAKSHG010000123.1 GCA_934456315.1 uncultured Oscillospiraceae bacterium
GGAACGGGCTCCGGTTCGGTTACGACGGGTTCTGCGGGAAGGACAGGCTCGGCTGCTTCCGGGACGGGTTCTTCTGCGGGTTCGGGGGTCGGCTCCGGCTCCGGAACGGGTTCCGGTTCGGTTATTTCGGGTTCCGCAGGAAGGACAGGCTCAGTGGCAGACGGCTCGGATACTGACGCGGCTTCCGGGACATCGGCGGTCGGTGCATTATTGAAGGTCTGTTCATTTACTATTTCAGGCTCCGGCAAAACTGCTGCGGGAGCTATTTCTTCCGCCGGTTTCGCGGCGGATATCTCCGGCATTTGTACGGCTGGGGCAGCAGGCGCCGCATTCACAACGGGCTGATGATCTATCTTGTGGCCGCAGTAAGGGCAGAATTTTGCCTGTGGTCTGACAATAGTTTTTCCGCACTCTTCGCAAAACATAGGTTACCTCCGCATTTATTATGATATGATTCTGAAAATGCCTCCTAAATGTCCGGCACTCAGGAGGCACTTTTATTTACTGGTGGGTTTTACATCTGTGCAAGTTCAGCAAAGCACTGCTTCATTGCAGGATACAGCTTGCGGTACATCGCATATACCTTTTCGTATTCAGCGGTGTTTTCCGGAATGGGTTCCTGGATCTTCTCGGGCTTGATGACTGCACGGCACGCCTCGGGAACGCTCTTGTAGATACCTGCGCCGACAGCTGCGAGCAGAGCCACGCCAAGGGCGGGACCTTCCTTATTCTGTGTGGTCTTGACCTGGCAGCCGTAAAGATCGGCGAGCATCTGACGCCACAGCGGAGAAGTTCCGCCGCCGCCGCAAGCCATCATATCGCTGACGTTGATGTTCATTTCGCGCATGACCTCAACGCAGTCGCGCAGAGAATACGAAACGCCTTCCATTACTGCGCGGAGCATTTCCTTTTTCTTGTGCATGGTGGAAAGTCCGAAGAACACGCCGCGTGCATTCGGATCGAGGTGAGGAGTCCTCTCGCCGTTGAGGTAAGGCATATACAGCAGGCGGTTAGCGCCGATCGGAACGCTTCCCGCTTCCTTATCCATAAGATAGTAGGGGTCAACGCCCATCGAAAGGGCGGTTTCCATCTCTGACCACGCGAAATTATCCCTGAACCACTTGAGGGAAAGTCCGGCGGACTGGGTAACGCCCATGACGTGCCAGCAGCCCGGAACGGCACAGCAGAACGTATGCACTCTGCCCTTCTTATCGATGGAAATATCAGATGTATGCGCGAACACAACGCCGGAAGAACCGATAGTCGTGAACGCCTTACCGTCCTCGACAACGCCGGTGCCGACTGCTGCCGCCGCGTTATCGCCGGCGCCGCCGACTACGGGAGTTCCGACCTTCAGTCCGGTCAGTTCAGCCGCCTTTGCGGTGATGGTTCCGGTGATTTCAGGAGATTCGTACACCTTTGCGAGCAGCGACTTGTCTATACCGAGCTTGTTCAGCACCTCGTCAGACCAGCAGCGGTTCGGAATGTCCAGAAGCTGCATTCCGCTCGCGTCGGAAACCTCCGTTGCGTACTCTCCGGTGAGCATGAAACGGATATAATCCTTGGGCAGGAGGATATGCTTGCACTTTTCGTAGTTCTCCGGCTCGTTGTTCTTCACCCACATGATCTTTGCAGCGGTGAATCCGGTGATGGCCGGGTTCGCGGTGATCTCGATCATTCTGTCAGCGCCGACCTTATCGGTGATCTCAACGACCTCCTTTGCAGTACGCTGGTCGCACCAGATTATCGACTTGCGTATCGGCTGGTTTTCAGCGTCGAGCATTACAAGACCGTGCATCTGTCCCGAAAGACCTACGCCCTTGATGTCGCCTGCGCTGACGTTGCTCTGTGCGATAACATCTTTGATACCGTTGACGGAAGCGTTCCACCAGTCAAGCGGCTCCTGCTCTGCGTAGCCGTTCTGCGGCGTGTAGAGCGGATATTCGTAGGTCGCGGAGGCTACCGGGGTTCCGTCCTCCGAGAAAAGCACCGTCTTTGTTCCTGATGTTCCGATATCAACGCCTAAAATGTAAGCCATGTTTGTTTTCTCCTTATTTAATATACGGTTATACGGTATGCATCTGCCGTAGTTCAAAACGTCAATGTAAACGTTTATTCTTCTACAATTTTAATATATAATGACGAATTTGTCAAGGGGTTTTGCTGTGTTTTGGTGTGAAATTACAAAAAATCGGGGCGATTTTTCAATTCGCCCCGGTCTGCTATTTCAATATGCTCCTGACCACGCCTAAAAGTTCATCAGGTTTAAAAGGCTTCCGCAGGCTTGGTACTCCAAGCTCCTCTGCGTGGTGAAGCGTCTGCGTGTCCTCGGCGGCGGTCAGGAAAACCACCGGGACATCATACCCGTTTTTCCGTATCAGCTCATATGTTTCGAAGCCGTTGAGTTCGGGCATCATCACGTCGAGCAGGACAAGATCGCCGCCGGACGCCAGTGCGTTCAGGCATTCCGCTCCCGACAAGGTTTTTGTCGTTTCGTATCCGTATTTTTTCAGAATGAACTCCGTCATGCGGAGGTTCATCTGTTCATCATCTGTTATTATTATTCTGGGCATGTGCGTTCCTTTCGATTGGTAACTATAGGGTTATTATATCACTTTAATTATTAATTGTCAATGTAAAAATAAGCTATTATATCAAAATCATTGTAAGTGCTATTAAATAATTACATGGAAAACTTTTTGCTTGTTCTTTACACGCGGTTGACAAAAATTCTAAGATGAGATATAATAAACACATGTGAATAATTAAACGAAATGTGTAGAAAGAGGTTACGACATGGCAATAATGACGCGCAATAATTCCGATAAAAGGGTCATACGGACGAAAAAGGCTATCCGCTCTGCCCTGTTTAAGATAATGGAAAGCAAGGATATCGCGTCCATCACCATCAGCGAGCTTACCACCCTTGCAAACGTGAACCGCCGTACATTCTATACCCATTACAGCAACATCACCGACATTCTCGACGAAACTGAATGCGAGATAGTTGAGTCGCTAAGTTCCCTCATCTCCCAGTTCGACAGCACAAGTCTGCCCGAGAGCACCTACCGTATTTTTATTGAACTCAACCGGCTCATCACCGAGGAGTACGGTTTCTATTTCCACCTTATGAAAAGCGATTTCCGCGGGGTTCTGCTCGCCAGAATGAAAACAGTGCTCAAGTCCTCCGCAGATATGATACTCGGCAGGTTTACCATTCCGGCGGACGAGAAGTACATCATGCTGATGTCCTCGTTCATCAACGGAGGTTTCCTGAATCTGTTCCAGGAATGGAACAAGTCCGGGAAGGACGTTTCCATCGAAACAGCCGCCAAAGTCGCCAGCGTGATGGTGGATTTCTGTGTCAGGAACGTTCCCGAAATCAGCAAGGCGATTGACGAAATGCCCGCTCCTACAGAAAAACAGTAGTATAATTTATCCCCCGCAGCATTTTGAAATCGCTGCGGGAGATCTTTGATCTGACACCCATATGCGTTATTTTGTGTTGTTTTTCGTTCAAACAGCACAAAATAAAACCCCGCCAAGTGACTCAAACAGCCGTTTGGCGGGGATTTCAAGCTGGTCGGAGTGACAGGATTCGAACCTGCGGCCTCAACTTCCCAAAAGTCGCGCGCTACCAACTGCGCTACACCCCGATGACCAATATATTTTACCACATAATATCGCGTTTGTCAAGTAGAAAATTCTATAAATATCCCTTGACAATTTACATTTTTTGAGTTAAAATATATACAAGTTATCCGAATTACACAAAGATTTTCCGACTACGAAAGGAGTTTCTCATGGGTTTAATAAAAGCAGCAATCAACGCAGTTTCCGGCAGCCTTGCCGATCAGTACAAGGAATACATATACTGCGAGTCGCTTTCTAACGATATTCTTGCGGCAAAGGGTCACAAGCGCGTTGGCTCCCGCGGGACCAACAAGGGCGACGACAACATCATTACCGACGGCTCTGCGATCGCTGTAAACGAAGGTCAGTGCGCGCTTGTCGTCGTTGACGGCAAGGTATCCGAAGTAGCCGCCGAGGCTGGCGTTTTCGAGTTCAAGTCCGCTGTTTCTCCGTCTGTTTTCTCCGGAAATCTCGGCGACAGCATTATGAATACATTAAAGGACATCGGCTCCCGTATCACATACGGCGGTCAGGCGGGTCACGACCAGCGCGTATACTATGTTAACATCAAGGAAATCATGGGCAACCGCTACGGTACTGTGAACCCTATCCCCTTCCGCGTTGTTGACAACAATATCGGTCTTGACGTAGATGTTTCCCTGCGCTGCAACGGCGAGTACTCCTACCGTATAACCAACCCGGTTCTGTTCTATACTAATGTATGCGGTAACTTCGGCGAAACCTTCAACCGTTCCAACATCGACAGCATGCTCAAGGCAGAGATACTTACCGCTCTCCAGCCTGCCCTCGGTAAGATCTCCGAGCAGGGCGTAAGACCCAGCATGCTCCCGAGCAAGGCGGTCGAGATCTCTGACGCCCTCAATGAAGCACTCTCCGAAAAGTGGGGCAAGCTCCGCGGAATGGTCGTTGCTTCCTTTGCGATGAATCCTCCCACCCTCCCCAAGGAGGATCAGGAGATGATCACCAATCTCCAGCGCACCGCTGTAATGCGCAATCCCAACATGGCTGCGGCTACCCTCGTCGAGGCGCAGGCAAGCGCGATGAAAACCGCTGCCGGCAACCAGGGCGGCGCAATGATGGGATTCATGGGAATGAACATGGCGCAGCAGCAGGGCGGTCTGAATGCACAGTCGCTCTACCAGATGGGTGCACAGCAGCAGGCACAGCAGGCCGCGCAGCCTGCACCCGCTCCCCAGGCGGCTCCCGCACAGGGCGGCGCATGGACCTGCGAATGCGGCACTTCCAATACCGGTAAGTTCTGCGCGAACTGCGGAAAGCCCAAGCCCGCACAGGCTGACGGCTGGACCTGCTCCTGCGGGACCGTTAACAAGGGCAAGTTCTGCCAGAACTGCGGCAAGCCCAGACCATCCGGCGCTCCTGTTTACAGATGCGACAAGTGCGGCTGGAAGCCCGAGGATCCTGCGCACCCTCCCAAGTTCTGCCCGGAGTGCGGAGATCCGTTTGACGCTAACGACCTCGTATAACGGCTCATAAAAAGCACATTTCACCACTCGCAGTTCTCTGCGGGTGGTCTTTGTGCGTTATTCTATATTTTTGAAAGGCACATATAATATGTCACTAGCAGATATTTTCAAGAAACTCGAATCCGAAAGAGCGCCCGCTCCGCAGGGTGCCGTTGAGTATATCATCTGCGGTCTGGGGAATCCCGGCACGCAGTATGAGGGTACGCGCCACAATATCGGTTTCATGACGATAGATACTCTTTGCGACAAGTACAAGCTGGACTGCAAAAAGCTTCGCTTCAAGTCGCTCACATGTGACGCGATGATCTCCGGGAAGCGTTGCCTCATCATGAAGCCTACCACATTTATGAACAACAGCGGCGAGGCAGTGACCGAAGCGATGAGCTTCTACAAAATACCTCCGGAGCGCACCATCATCGTGTTTGACGATATTTCGCTCGAGCCGGGCAAGCTGCGTATCCGCAGAAAGGGAAGCGACGGCGGTCACAACGGTATCAAGAGCATAATCTACCTTTCTGGCTCGGATATGTTCCCGCGCATAAAGATGGGCGTCGGAGCCAAGCCGCACCCGGACTACAACCTTGCTGACTGGGTCCTGGGTCACTTCAAAAAGGAGCAGGCTGAGGTGCTTGAAACGGCAATGGACAACGCCGTTGCCTGCATTGAGCTGATGGTCGGCGATAAGATGAACGAAGCAATGAACAAGTTCAACTCCAGAGGATAAAACGATGGATTTCTTTCTTAATGCGGCACAGCAGATACCCGAGTTCAAAAAGCTCACCAGGTATCTTGACGAAAAGAATACCCTGCCTGCCCTTGTGACAGGCGTTTCGCATATACACAAGGCTCATATCATCGGGGCGCTACTCCAGAGAGCGGAAATGCTCCCCGTGCTGGTCGTCGCTGAAAGCGAAGCTGAATCGCAGCGCCTTGTGACTGACATCAACATGATGTACGGCGCAGGAACTGCGCTGCTCTACCCCGCCAAGGAGCTGCTGCTCGGGGACTTCGAAGCTGCCTCCAGGGAATACGAGCACAAGCGTATTTTTGCGCTCTCGGCAATGCTCAACGGTACATGCAGGGCTGTCGTCTGCTCGCCGGAGGCTGCCGCGCAGTTCACTATCCCGCCCGAGGAGCTGCGGAAGCGCACCATTACGCTCACCAGCGACATGGATATTTCCCAGGAGGAGCTTGTGAGCCGCCTCCAGGCGGCGGGATACTCGAGGTGCGACCTCATCGAGGGCGCGGGTCAGTTCTCCGTCCGGGGCGGGATCGTGGATATTTTCCCGCCGAGCAGCTCCGCACCCTGTCGTATAGAGCTCTGGGGCGATACCATCGACAGCATTTCGTACTTCGACCTGGATTCCCAGCGTCGTACCGAGCCGCTTGACGATATCCAGATATCACCGGCAGGCGAGGTGCTTTTCGACTCCGC
>CAKSHG010000124.1 GCA_934456315.1 uncultured Oscillospiraceae bacterium
AGAGGTGACCATAAAGGAGTGATTCATATGGTAAGAATAGGCACAGGATATGACGTTCACCGTCTGGTTCCGGAGCGCCGGCTGATACTCTGCGGCGTGGAAATACCCTCGGAGCTTGGACTGCTGGGGCATTCCGACGCGGACGTAGCTGTCCACGCACTGATGGACGCTATCCTCGGCGCGCTGGCGATGGGTGACATCGGGAAGCTGTTCCCGGACAGCGACCCACAGTACAAGGGCGCGGACAGCATGAAGCTGCTTGCGGAGGTCATTTGCCGCATGGAGGGCGCGGGATTCCACCTCGGGAACCTCGACCTGACGATAATCGCCGAGCGCCCGAAGCTCGCGAAGCATATCCCCGCCATGCGTGAGAGCCTCGCAGCGGCGTTCGGCTGCGACATCACGCAGGTCAGCGTGAAAGCCACCACAGAAGAGGGGCTGGGTCTGGCGGGAGCAGGTATCGGCGCTCAGGCGGTCGTACTTCTCGAAAAGTAATTTAAGGCGCAGTTTGTCTGAACTGCGCCTTGATACTTAGCATTTGAATGACGGAGTCATATCAATTCCGAGATTCTTTTCCAGCAGTTCTCCCGCCGTATCTGTTCCAACATAGAACGTATAGATTCCCGGAATCTCCTCCGGAGTGCCGTCCGCGCGGACGGTAACGAACGCTGAATCTGAGTACCGAACGCGGACCTCCCTGGTTTCGTGCGGCTGCAATCTCACACGCTGGAACCCGCACAGCGAGCGGTTCGGGACCGAATCCTCGCTGTAGCCCTTGATGTATATCTGCACGACCTCCTCAGCCGGGATATCGCTGCGGTTTTCTACCGTGACATCAATAAAGCCGCCATCAGCGAACTTCATATCCAGGCAGCGGACATCTGCGTAACTAAGCCCGTGCCCGAACGGATACAGCACGTTTTCCTCCGTGCAGTAGCGGTAAGTCCTGCCCTTCATGCTGTAATCCCGGATATCCGGGAGCAGGTCGGCGGTCTTATAGAACGTCACCGGGAGCTTTCCGCTCGGGGAAACATCTCCGAAAAGCAGACCGGCAAGCGCTCGCCCGCCAAGCTGCCCGGGATACCACATATCGAGCAGGGCGTCGCACTTTACCCCCACGTTCACCGAACTGCCCGCCGCAAGCACGATAACAAGCGGCTTTCCGAGCTTCTCGAGCTTTTCGAGAAGAATGCGCTGGCTTTCCGGCAGGCGCAGGTCGGGCTTATCGCCGGAGCTGAACTCGTTTCCGGTGTCGCCCTCCTCACCCTCGAGCGTGGCGTCAAGTCCCACGCAGGCAACGACTACATCGGCGCATTCCGCCATCGCGACAGCTTCGGAATACAGGTCGCCGGGCTGCGCCAGTCCCTGGGTGCGGTCCCTGTAGAGGTGGCAGCCCTGGGAATACAGTATTCGTCCGGAAAAGCGCTCCCTTATGCCGTCCAGGAACGTCACATACTCGTCGGCGGTGCCGTTGTAGTTGCCGGTGAGGGCGTCGCGGCTGTCCGCGTTGGGACCTATCACCGCGATAGTCCCCAGCTTATCCGAAAGCGGCAGTATGCCGTTATTCTCGAGCAGCACAGCGGAGCGCAGCGCGCATTCCAGCGAGTGCTGCTTGCTTTCCGGGGTCGAAACCGCAGTCAGCGGGATATCGTCGTACTCCGTCCGGTCGAGCTGACCTAGGCGTATCCTTGTGCGGAGGACGTGCACGCAGGCGCGCCTGATATCGTCCTCGGTGATCAGCCCCTTTTCAAGCGCGGCGAGGACATGCAGGTATGTATTACCGCAGTTCATGTCGCATCCCGCTTTCAGCGCCATTGCGGCGGACTCCGGCGCGGTGGCGGTTATGCAGTGGGTGGTGTGGAAATCCCGGATAGCCCAGCAGTCGGAAGTAAAGTAGCCGTCAAAGCCCCACTCCTTCAGCTTTCCCATCAGGAAAGGGCTGGCGCACGCCGGCTCGCCGTTTACAAGATTGTACGCGCCCATGACGCTCTCGACATGGGCTTCCTTGACGAGCGCGCGGAACGCCGGGAGATAGGTTTCCTCGATATCCTTTGCGGAAGCCTTCGCGTCAAACGTGTGACGCTCTGCCTCCGGACCGCTGTGCACTGCGAAATGCTTGGCGCAGGCAGCGGTCTTGAGATACTTTCCCTCGCCCTGAAGTCCCCGGACGTACTCCTTGCCCAGCTCTGAAGTCAGGTAGGGATCCTCGCCGTAGGTTTCGTGCCCCCTGCCCCAGCGCGGGTCGCGGAATATGTTCACGTTCGGAGCCCAGAGGGTCAGTCCCTTGTAGATGTCATGGTCGCCGTGACGGCTCGCCGCGTTGTACTTCGCGCGAGCCTCGGTGGAGGTTATCTCCGCGCATTTGTGAAGCATGTCCCGGTCGAACATAGCGGCAAGTCCTATCGCCTGCGGGAACATCGTCGCCGTACCTGCCCGTGCAACTCCGTGCAGCCCCTCGTTCCACCAGTTGTAGGCGGGAAGCCCTGCGGACGGGATAGCCGGAGCGTCATATTTGAGCTGCTCCGCCTGCTGCTGAACGGTCAGCGTATCGGCGAGCGCTTCCGCCCGCTCCTGCGGTGTGAGTGAATCATTGTGATAGTCAGACATAATTTACCTCCTGTATATTGTTCAAGATATATTACAAATCGGAATTTGATTACAGTATACACGCTGTATATTATCGCAGATTAAAACCTATTGTATTAGTGCTTGCGCTGAAACAGCAGACGTGTTCCCTCGTAGACCGGCTCGATGCGTTTCTGCTCAAGCAACCAGGTAACGTAGCTGCGGACAGTCTGTCCGACCAGCAGGTACTGCATGAGGTACAGCCGGATATGGTATTTCTCCAGGCATTCCGCGATAAGGTCGTCGATCGTTTTCGGGGAGCTGCACATGTTTTCGATGTTGCCAGCGACCTCGTCCATCGCTGAAAGGTTTTCACGGACGAGCCCGGCGATATCCTCGCATGGCTGATCGTGTGCGGGAATGAACAGGCTCCCGCTGAATCCGGCAAGGCGATCCAGGGATTCCCGGTGCTGCTTCTGGGAGTACACGAATGAAATGCGATGCTTTGCAAGGTCCCGGGCGCTCACCACTGCGTCCGCAGTGAACCACACGCCGTCCCGGGTACGGAAAACAGCCTGCGCCATGTCGTGTCCGTCCAGACGGGCGAATTCCAGACCAGGCGGGAGCGCGTCCCCGGAAAGCTCGGTGCAGTCGCAGGGCGGCGGGAGCAGCAGCTTTGTGCACATCTCCGGGGTAGTGCTGCCGCCGTAGAGAGTCACCGGGATAAGGAAGCTGTGCTTCACAGCCGCCGCGGATATTCCCGGAGCGTAGACCTCGCAGCCGGTCTGTTCACGCAGAAAAGCCGCCCCGGCTACATGGTCGGCGTGGGAATGGGTCAGGAACAGCTTTTTCAGTTCCCAGCCACGCTCTGTTATCTGCTCCAGAACATTTGCGGCAATGTCCCTCGAACCTGCGTCGATCATGCAGACTTCACGTTCCGAATACCGGAATATTCCTATATTTGTAGGGGCAGGAGCATACCAGGTATCCTCCCCGACCCTGATAAAACTGTACAATTTCTTTCCTCCAACTTTACTTTTAGTATATTATACCCCAAATATTTATAATAGTCAAGACAAAATGCAAAAAGAATCCGCCCCGGAACATCGCAGTTTCGGGGCGGATAAATTTGGAAGTAACCTTTATATCAATCAGCGAACATAGCGGTAGAGAGGTATCTCTCGCCGGTGTCGGGAAGCAGAACTACGATGTTCTTGCCCTTGTTCTCGGGACGCTTTGCGAGCTGGATAGCAGCCCACATAGCCGCTCCGGAGGAAATGCCCACCAGGACGCCCTGGGTGCGTGCGATACGTCTGCCGGTAGCGAATGCGTCGTCGTTGTCAACCGGGATAACCTCGTCGTAGATCTTGGTGTCGAGTGTTTCGGGAACGAAACCTGCGCCGATACCCTGGATCTTGTGAGGACCAGCCTTGCCCTCGGAAAGTACCGGGGAGCTCTTCGGCTCGACTGCAACCACCTTAACTGCGGGATTCCTGGACTTCAGATACTTTCCGACGCCGCTGACGGTTCCGCCAGTACCTACGCCTGCAACGAAAATGTCGACCTTGCCGTCGGTGTCCTCCCAGATCTCCGGACCAGTGGACGCAACGTGAGCCGCCGGGTTAGCCGGGTTGGTGAACTGCGACGGGATAAAGCCGCCGGGGATCTCCTTTGCAAGCTCATTAGCCTTCTCGATGGCGCCCTTCATGCCCTTTGCGCCGTCAGTGAGGACCAGCTCTGCACCGTATGCCTTCATCAGGTTGCGGCGCTCGATGCTCATCGTTTCAGGCATTACGATGATGATGCGATAGTTTCTTGCAGCTGCGACTGCCGCAAGTCCGATACCAGTGTTGCCGCTGGTCGGCTCGATGATAACGCTGTCGGGCTTGAGAACTCCGCTCTTCTCAGCGTCGTCTATCATTGCTACAGCAACTCTGTCCTTTACGCTTCCGGCGGGGTTGAAAAGCTCCAGCTTCGCGAAGATCTTCGCGCCGGTCTGCTCCTCGGCTTCGATCTTTGTCACTTCCAGCAGCGGGGTGCGTCCTACGAGGTCGGTGATGGTCTGATAAACTTTCATGGTAGTTCTCCTTTACTTATCAATAATTCCGAACAGGTATCCTTTCAAATCTCTAGATTACCTATCAACTTGATAGGATTATAGCACATTTTTTTCCCGATGTCAAGGGGGTATACGAATTTTTTTGAAAAATTTCTGAATTGTATGGGATAATTAACCGTTTATAAAAAGGTCGGGTCTGCAAATAATAACACCGTGCAGTCATAAGCTGATCAGACGGAACATCACCTCACGCTTTATCAGCTTTTGACCTGCACGGCAGTATACAATATATAATAGAGAGGAAAGGCAATATGAAAAAGCTTTTAAGTCTTGCAGCAGCCCTTGCCGCAGCAGGCGCCCTCACAATAGGCGCGTCTGCGAACGGCGGGATCGTCGGCGGAGTCGTAAACGCCGGCGAGGATATCGTCAACGGCGTAGTAGGCGCGGGCGAGGACATCGTCGACGGCGTGACCGGCAATAATTCCGGCATGAACAACGGGACCGGAACATCAGGCACTACGACCGGAAACGGTGCAACTACCGGTACGGACACCGTGAAGCCCGGCTCTGCAAACAATACAACAGGCTCCAATACGACATCAGGAACAACCTCCGGTACGAACTCCGGCACAGCAACCACACCCACCACGCCTAACGCACCTAACACTGCCGCTCCCGGAAACCCCAACACGGGCGTTCCGTTCAATATGGCGGCATTCGGCGCGGCTGCGCTGGGCCTTGCAGGCGTAGCGCTCTCTTTCCGCAGGGACGACTGAATTTAGGTCAATTAAGTAATTAGTGATGCACTTTCGCAAAGGCGGAAGTGCATTCTTTTTTAAGGTAAAAAAATTATACCTTTTCACTAAATTTTTTTGGAAATCATGGTTAAAATGACAGTTGCTTTTTTTTGAAGTTTATTGTAAAATATAAAAGAGGATTTAGTGTTTGCTATCCGCTCAAAAAATATCTAGGAGGATTTTTTCTTATGAAGTTAAGAAATGTAATCGCTGCCGCTGCTGCTGTCGCAGTTGCTGCAACAACCACAATCACATCTTTCGCTGCAGCTAAGATGCCGAAGGGCTGCGATCAGCAGTCTGGTATGTTCGCATGCCTGCTCTCTGAGGACGCTAAAGTTCCGCTCTTCACTGACGCTGATCTGGTTGCAACAATCACAAAGGTTACAGTTACCCTGAAGAGCAAGGACAAGGCTTTTGAGGCTTCCGTACAGGGCGGTACCGACTGGTACGGCGGCGGATTCGGCTTCAACTCTACATCTCTTGGTTGGAACCAGCACGAATGGTCCATTCAGGAGGGCGTTAAGGAACTTACTATGGTTCCCACCGCTACCAGATATGAGTATCAGATCTCTTACGAGAGCAAGACTCCTATCTTCTCTTCTTCTGATAAGTATGCACAGGTATGGATCCAGGATTGGTCTGGCACAACTGATTTCGAGCTCGTTTCTTTTGAGCTTCTGAACGCTGACGGCGTTGACATCAGAACACTTGCTGATGACACCAAGCCCGCTGACACTACTGCACCTGCTGATACTACTGCTCCCGAGGAGACCACAGCTCCTGAGGAAACAACTGCTCCCGCAGTTGAGGAGACCGTTGAGGTATCTTTCGACACTGCAGAAGTTGAGACCTACGAAGTAGACACCGCAGAAGCTGACACCGCTGAGGTTGACACTGCTGAAGTTGGTACTGCTGATGTTGCTGACACTGCAGAGGCTCCTGCTACCGCAGAGGCTCCCGCTGTTGACGCTGACGCTAACAAGGGCAACCCTGACACCGGCGTTGCTGGCGTAGCTGTTGCTGCTGGCGTAGTTGCTCTGGCTGGCGCTGCTGTTGTAGCTTCCCGCAAGAGAAAGTAATCAACAATAAGTGACAGATAGTACAAACACTAACCGCACCCCCGGATCGAGCGTCCGGGGGTGTTTCTTTT
>CAKSHG010000125.1 GCA_934456315.1 uncultured Oscillospiraceae bacterium
GGCGACGGCTACGCCTTACGCGGTGCGCGCGGCGCGGATGTTCGGCGGAAAAGTCCCAACGGGACTTTTTCGACGGTATGAAACCTCCGGTTTATACCGGAGGTTTCATATTCAGCAGGGAACTCACTCGGTTTCCTGCTTTTTCTTTTCTTCCTTGCGGGCGCGGTGCTTCGCGATGGAGCGGCTGTTGCTCTCGCGTATCGCGGAAACCGCCGGGATACTGCGGAATTTCTGCACTGCGTCGGTCACGCGGCTTATCCCGGTGAAAAGGTCCTGCTGAAGCTCGGTTTCCTGGTTGCAGGAATTTCCGGAGCGCCATTCCTCGATTATCTCGCCGTAGCGGCGATATGCGTTTTCAACGGAGGTCTGCCAGGACATGTACACCTCGTTCATCGCGTGGTCGCCCATCTGGCGGACTTCGTCGATGTGCGACGCGGCAAATTCCAGCTCGGCAGCTATCGCCTGCGGGTCGTTTTCGGTCAGAATACCGGTGCGCATGTGGGTTATCCCCTCGGCGGCGCAGCTGCCCTTTATCAGCACCGACGCAACTCCGCACGCAGCCGCTTCCCGGACAACTATACCGTTGGTGTCGTACAGCGACGGGAAGATGAACAGGTCGCCGGCGGTGTAGTACACCCGCAGCTCCTCGCGGTCATATATCGCGCCGGTGAACAGAACCTTTTCGCCCAGGTTCAGCTCGCTTACATAGGATTCTATCTCGGCACGGTCAGCGCCGTCGCCGACGAACATCATGCGGAAGTCGATGCCCTTTTCGTCCAGAATCTTCAGGCTGTCCAGGATCGTGCGGATACCCTTGTACCACAGCAGGCGTCCCACGAAGATGAATACCGGACCGTGTCCGTCAAGCCCCAGCTCCGAACGGAGCTCCGCAGCGTCCTCCGGGTCTGCCTTTCCGCGCGGGAAATCCACGCCGTTCTCCATTATGCGGATACGGTGATGTTCGTTTTCCTCGTAGCCCAGGTCGAGCAGGTTCTGGCGTGCGCCCTCGCTCACGGTCCACACTTCGTCGGCGCATGAGATATTTGAGATAAGCATCTTTATCGCCTGGTCCTGCATGAGCTTTGTCGGGAGCGCACGGCGGATATCGATATCAAATTTTGTGTGATAGGTCAGCACCATCGGCACGCCTGTCTTTATCCGCAGCACCCTTGCCATCAGCATAGAGGCGAACGGGCAGTGGGTGTGGATAATGTCGAATCCGCTGCTGGTAAGCGAATCCAGCTTGCTCGCGGAGAACGGATAACCCATGCGGTAGCTGCATATCTTTTCGGTGATGGATATACTGGTGTAGCGTACCACCGGGAACGGGAAATCGTCCTTTGCGCCGGGATATTCCGGCGTTACTACGGTCGCCTTTCCGAGTCCGTTGTTGATTATTTCTGCATAATTAAGTATCGTCGTTGCAACTCCATCGATAACAGGAGGGAACGAGTCGTTCATCAGGCAGACATTCAGTCCGTCTTTGTTGTCTGACATTGGTTTGTACTCCTTCGATTTATCAGAGGTCAGCACACGCGGCGCTGTTTTTGAAAACATATAAATATATTATATATCACGGCGCAGAATAAATCAAGTGTTTTCTGCAATTATTTGCCACCCAATCATGCGGGGTTTGTGGAATAAATTTCGCTTCTGCTTAGTTCATGGGGCGTCCGGGGAATTCGGGCGGGTCGGGGATACCGTCGCCGTCCCTGTCCTCCATGTGCGCGGAGGCTCCCATCATGTCCCTGCCGCGGACGCTGTACCTGTCGCGCTGCTCCTGTATCGTGGAGTCCAGCAGCTTCTTGACGTCGCGCGGGTGCTTAACGGACTGGAGCACCTTGGTGGGAGTGTCGACGTCCTTGGAGAGCAGCGTGATGGTTCCGCAGCCGACGATGCGCTGACCGAACGGCAGCTTCATCGACTTGTCGTATACGCGGTAAAGCTCTATCTCGTCCTCTTTCAGGTTCAGCAGACCAACGCGGGTTATCAGCTTGCTGTCGGTCAGAATGTAGCGGGTGAACGAAATGGGCATGCCCATTATGCACTTTTTGCCGGTCCAGATTATCTCCCCGTAGTCGCGGGTAAGTTTTTTCATGTTAGCCATGTTTAGCTCCTTTACTACAGACAGATGTGCGGGTGCGTTTTGTTCAGCACTCCGGACTTAACTGTTCAGTGATTTGAGTTTTGCTTCGACCCGGCGGTATTCCGCAGAAAGCGGAGTGGCTCCGGGCTGCTTGAGGTAGATCTCAAGGTACAGCCTGTTGAAAAACGCGCTGCCGCTGAAAAAGCGCTCCATGCGCTTGACCTGCCCGAAGGAGTACACCCCGGTCAGGAATATCAGCTTTTCGTGCTGCGTGGAGGCAGGCTCCAGTACGCGCATCAGCAGCAGGTCCGCGCAGGCGTCGAGGGCGGCTTTACGGTCCTCGGTGGAGTAGTCCCCGGAGAACATCTGCTCGAGGAAGTACAGAACATCGTCTATCCGGGCGCTGTCGCGGTTTCGCAGCCACACGGCGCGGTCGTAGACGTACAGCGCGCGTATCAGCGTGTGCTTTGCGCGGTCGTCCGGGTGGTACTTCATTATCAGCAGCAGGTGCCGCGCCAGCTCCCTGTCAGGCTCCGGCGGGTAGCTCCCCACCGCGAACCGGGAGGTTTCGTGGTCCAGACGCGCAGCGTCGGTGTAGGGCGCGTTGTCGACGTTCACGCAGTGCGCCAGGATCACCGCCGTCTGCGTCCGCAGCGCCGGGAAGCTGTCGCACAGCTCCTTGAAGAATCCGTAGGTGTACGCCGGGGAAACGAATCGCCCTCCCTTTGAGAGAAAGCGCTTCAGGATATCCAGGGAGTATTCCAGCGATTTCTGCGCCATGTTCCAGTCGGGCTGGGAGCGTATCAGTGAAATGCAGGCTGTCAGGCGGGATCCCCAGTTTTCCACGTCGTTTAGCTTGAGGATACCTGCGGTGAGCTTCCCACAGCACGCTTCGAAATCCCTCGGCAGCCATTCCAGCGCGGCTTCGTAGTGCCTGTAGGCGTTGGCGAAGTCCCATTTCCCCATGTATTCCTGCGCCTTTGAGCATTCCTCGCGGCACTCCTCCGTGCCGTAGGAGTCGTCGTAGGCGTCGTCCTCGTCGATGAGTTCGCTTAGGTCGGCTTCGATTTTCATATCGTCCGGGACGGCGCTTTTCAGCCCCTCCAGCAGGAACTCCCGGGACTCCTGATAGGAAATGTGAGTTCCGCAGTAAAGGCAGAATCCCGTTTCGAAATCGGAATCCAGCATTATCATGCGCTCGCATTTCGGGCACATGCAGTAATCCAGCAAATTATCACCGCCTTTATATAAGGTCACCTCTAAAAACCTTGTTTGAGAGAAAATGTGTATAGCACACCGACTGCTTCTTCAAACCTCCTCGTAAGGCATACAGCCTTACTTCGTCGGCTTTCATCGCATTCGGCGCACTCTACCCATTTTCCCTTTTCAAACCGGTTTTTAGAGGTTCCCATAAGGTACGATTTTATTATAGCACACATGTTTAGAAAAATCAACAAAATTTTCCCCGCCCCTTGACAATTGCCGAACGGTATGCTATAATATGAAACTGAAAGTGAAAATCAAAATCAATTTCGCAGGAGCTGATCACTTTGGACAGAAATAACTACAATACCAAACAGCGCGATGAAATAGTGGAGTTTTTCAGCCGCCACCGCGGGAGCTGTTTCACCGCCAAGGATATAATCACCAGCGGCGAGGTGACGGTCGGCGAGGCGACAGTGTACAGGACGCTCACCAAGCTTGCAAACCAGGGAGTGCTGAAGCGCTTCACCGGGGACGGCTCGGGCGCGTGCTACCAGCTGATGGACGAGCAGAAATGCTCCAGCCATTTCCACCTGAAATGCGACCGATGCCAGAAGCTGATACACATGGACTGCGGCTTCATGAAGGAAATGCAGCAGCACATCGAGAAGAACCACGGATTCGCGGTGGACGTGGGAAGAACTGTGATATACGGTCTGTGCAGCGACTGCCAGCGCGCCGTTGAGCAGGAAGAAAAGAGCAAGGAGAAATCATGAGATTCAGAAAGATAATTGCGATAGCTGCCGCAGCTGCGCTGGGAATATCCCTGTGCGGCTGCGCAGGTCAGGATAATTCGGAGGGCAGCGGCAAGCTGAAAGTGATAACCACGATATTCCCGGCGTACGACTTCGCGCGGCAGGTTTTCGGCGACACCGCAGACGTTAAAATGCTGCTGAAGCCCGGTCAGGAGAGCCACAGCTACGACCCCTCCGCAAAGGACATCGTGGAGATAAGCGGCTGCGACCTGTTCGTGTACAACGGCGGCGAGTCCGACCAGTGGGTGGAGAGCGTGCTGAAATCCGCGCCGGATACGCAGACTTTCCGCATGACGGACGCGGTTTCGCTGCTGGACGAGGAAGTCACCGAGGGCATGCAGAACGCGGAAGAACACGACCATGACGACCACGATGAACACGGCGAGGAATACGACGAGCATGTGTGGACCTCACCGGATAACGCCTCCGCGATAGTTAGGGCGCTCGGAAAGCGCGCTGCGGAGCTGTTCCCGGAAAACGCGGATACGGTCACGGAAAATGCCGGCTCCTACGCTGAAAAGATAGACGGGATAGACGCGGAATTCGCGGAGCTGCTGAACGGCGAGGAGCGTTACTTCATCTTCGGGGACAGGTTCCCGCTGCTGTATTTCTTCCGGCACTACGGGCTGAATTACTACGCGGCGTTCCCGGGCTGCGGAAGCGAAACGGAGCCGTCCGCGCAGACGATGACGTTCCTGCTGGATAAGCTGGAGCAGCCCGGTACGGTGCCTGCAGTGTTCTGCATCGAGCTTTCGAGCAGGCGGCTGGGCGAGGTCCTGGCGGAGGATTCCGGGCTGCCGGTGGCGGAGTTCCACACCTGCCACAACATCTCGGCGGACGACCTCGCGGCGGGGGAAACCTGGGTTTCCCTGATGGAGCGTAATTATAAGGTTCTTTCTGACATTTTGTAAAGGCAAGTGACACAAATGAGTGAACATCTGATAAAAGTTGAAAACCTCACGCTGTCCTACGAGAACGTGACGGTGGTCAGGGAGCTTAGCTTCGCCGTGGAGAGCGGGGATTACCTGTGCATAGTCGGCGAGAACGGCTCCGGAAAGAGCACGCTGGTGAAGTCGCTGCTGTCGCTCAAAAAGCCGGTGGGCGGTAGCATCACATTCGGCGGAGGGCTTCGCCGAAACGAGATAGGCTACCTGCCGCAGCAGACCGGAGCGCAGCATGATTTTCCGGCGAGCGTGGAGGAGGTAGTCATTTCCGGCTGCCTGAACTCCATGGGATTCCGCCCGTTCTACACCGAGCGCGAGCGCCGGAAAGCCGCTGAAAACATGGAGCGGCTTAGCATAACCGACCTTAGAAAGCGCAGTTTCCGGGAGCTTTCCGGCGGTCAGCAGCAGAGAGTCCTGCTCGCGAGGGCGCTGTGCGCGACGTCGAAGCTGCTGCTTCTCGACGAGCCCGTTTCCGGGCTTGACCCGATGGTGACCGCCGAGATGTACGAGCTGATAGCGGATATCAACCGCAGCGGCGTTACGGTCGTGATGGTCACTCACGACATCAACGCGGCGCTGAAGTACGCCGGGCGTATCCTCTGCATGCGGCAGGGGCTGACCCGGGAAAGCTGGTTTTTCGGCACGCCGGAGGAATTCCTCACGAGCAGTGCCTCGGATTTCCTGAAGGGGGGCGCGGTCAATGGGTGATATCATCACTGCGTTTTTCAGTACGCCGATACTGTTCCGCGCGCTCATCGTAGGCGTTCTGGTTTCGCTCTGCGCGGCGCTCCTTGGCGTGAGCCTGGTGCTCAAGCGCTACAGCATGATAGGCGACGGGCTTTCCCATGTGGGATTCGGCGCGCTCGCCATCGCGGCGGTCATGAACTGGGCGCCGATGGCGGTGGCTATCCCGGTCGTGATCGCGGCGGCGTTCCTGCTGCTTAGGATCTCCGGCAGCAGCAAGATAAAGGGAGATTCCGCGATCGCGCTGATATCCACCGGAGCGCTTGCGATAGGTGTTATGGCAGTGTCGCTCTCCGGAATGAACAGCGACCTCGACAGCTACCTGTTCGGAAGCATCTACGCGATAAGCGACGAGGACGTTGTTGTCAGCGTCGTCCTGGCGCTGCTGGTGCTGATTCTTTTCGTGTTCTTCTACACGCGGATATTCGCGATAACCTTCGACGAGAGCTTCGCCCGGGCGACCGGAACAAAGGCGGGTCTGTACAACATGCTGATAGCCCTGCTGACTGCGATAACCATCGTTGTTGGTATGCGTATGATGGGTTCTATGCTCATTTCGAGCCTGATAATATTCCCTGCGCTGTGCAGTATGAGGGTGTTCAAGAGTTTCAGGGCGGTCACGGTCTGCTCTGCGGTGATATCAGTTGTGACGTTCATCGCGGGAATGGTGATATCCTACGAATTCGGAACCCCCGGCGGCGCGAGCATAGTTTGCGTGAACATACTGGTGTTCGCGGGATTCACGGCGGTCGGCGCCGT
>CAKSHG010000126.1 GCA_934456315.1 uncultured Oscillospiraceae bacterium
AGGACTACAAGCCCGGCGACACAGTTACCAAGCTTGAGGTGCCGGAGCCTGACTATGAGGAAACCGTTCCCACCGACGAACAGGGCGTTGTTATCATGCCGTCCATGACCGCAGAATCAGGTATGTCCGGCGACGGCGACTCTGCCGTTGTTGGCTGATAACATTTGCATGGCAGTTCCACACAGCCAATAAAGACCATATTCCTCAAATATATTTGCACCTCCAAGGTCATACTTTGGAGGTGCTTTTTATGCAAAAAAATGAGCCCGGCGCTGTGCCGGACTCATTCTCAAAGCAAGTTAATGCTATTTTATTTAGCCGGGTCGATGAATTCCCTGTAGTCATACAGGTACTTCACGCCGGATGCAACGGTGAGCGCCGCCGCGATGTACATCAGGATATCGCTGATGAGCTGTATCGGGAAAGTTTCCGGGGAGATAGCGCCGAACTGCGCCAGTATCCACATGAAAAGAATCACGCATATCGCGACCATCGTCATTGCGGTCTTGAGCTTTCCGAGCATTCCCGCCGCGATGACCACCTTCTTCTCGCTGGAAGCCGCCACCAGACGCACGCCGGAAACCACGAACTCCCGCGCCAGGATAAGCGCAGTGACCCACGCGCTGCACCACCCCAGCTGCACGAAGCACACCAGAGCCGCCGCGACGAGTATCTTGTCGGCAAGCGGGTCGAGGAACTTTCCGAAACTGGTTATCATGTTGTATTTCCGGGCGATCTTTCCGTCCAGCATGTCGGTGACGCTCGCTATCGCGAACACCAGCAGCGCCCACAGATAGTTCAGCGGAAGCGCGTCTATCAGCATGAACGCCACAAAGAACGGCACCAGTATCACGCGCATAAGGGTCAGCTTGTTTGCAAGGTTCATACCATTTCTCCCAGCAGATTGTTGTCTATCACGTCATCGAAGCGCACCTTCACGAAATCGCCGATGTGCGGCTTCTTCGCGTCCTTGGGAACGCTGAAATATATCATTCCGTCTATTTCCGGAGCGTACATCGCGCTTCTGCCGAAGTACAGTCCGCCCTCGGCAAGGTACTTGTCGTAGCCCTCCACGACTACCTCGTCGGTGCTGCCTATCATGGAATCGTACAGCTCCGCAACGCGGGTGTCCTGCTGCTCCTCGATTATCTCCTTGCGGTGCTCGCGGACCTCCTCGTCCACCATGTCAGGGAACGAAGCGGCGGGAGTCCCCTCCTCCTCGGAGTAGGCAAAGCAGCCCATGCGCTCGAATCTCATCTCCTCGGCGAACTCGCCCAGCTCGTTGAACTGCTCTTCCGTTTCGCCCGGGAATCCCGTGATGAACGTGGTGCGGAGCGTTATGCCGGGTATCTCGCGGCGGAGCTTCCCTACCAGCTCGCGAAGTTCCGTGCCGGTGGTCCTGCGGTTCATGCGCTTCAGTATCTCGTCGTTGCAGTGCTGCATCGGGATATCCAGGTACTTCACTATCTTGTCCTGGCGCTTTATGCAGTCGATGAGCTCGTCAGTGACACGCTCGGGATAGCAGTACAGCAGGCGTATCCACTTCAGCCCGTCTATCTCGCAGAGCTTGTCCAGCAGCTCCGGCAGAGCCAGCCTGTTGTACAGGTCGAGCCCGTAACGGGTGACGTCCTGCGCAATGATGACTATCTCCTTTACGCCGTCCTTTGCGAGGAGCCTGGTTTCCTCGACGATGTCCTCCATCCTGCGGCTGCGGAAGCGTCCGCGTATCTTCGGGATAGCGCAGTAGGTGCAGCAGTTGTCGCAGCCGTCCGCGATACGGAGGTACGCATAGTGCGGCAGAGTGGAAATGATCCGCTTGCCCTCCATGCTGTGGCTCTCCTTTTTGCCGAAGTAACAGACAGCGGGTGCGCCGTCCTCGTGGGAGGGCTTCTCAAAATCGGCAAGACCGTCGATGATATCCGCGATTTTTCCGTACTCCGCGATACCTACCACCGCGTCTATCTCCGGGAATTCCTCGGCGAACTGGTCGCGGTAGCGCTCGCTAAGGCAGCCGGTGACTACTATGCGCTTTATCCTGCCCTCGTTCTTGAGATCGATAAGCTCCATTATCCAGCCTATCGCCTCCTCCTTTGCGGACTGAATGAATCCGCAGGTGTTCACCAGAACGATATCTGCCATTCCCGGCTCCGCAACGAACGCGTAGCCGCGGTCGGCTATCTTCGCCATCATCTGCTCCGCGTCCACCTGGTTCTTCGAACAGCCGAGGGATACGATAGCCACCTTTGTTGTTTTACTCATATATTATCTCCTGATTTAATCTTCAAATTCATCGGGGTCGAAGTCCTCGTCAGCCAGCGCGGCTTCGATACAGCGCTTGACCGCCCCGTAGGAATACCCCCGCCGCGCCAGCGCCGCCACTGTCCTGCGGCGGTCGTCCGGGTCGGAAAGTTTCCCGGCGTACTTCGTCTGAAGCAGGCGCATTATCTCCCCGTCGATGTCGTCGTCGGTGTACTCCGCGAGGATATCCTCGATGAGGTTCCTGTCAAGACCCCGGGACTGCATTTCCCAGCGCGCCTTGCTCATGCCGTAGTGCTTCCCGTGTATCAGCTTTTCGGCGAGCTTCGCGGCGTAATCCGCGTCGTCGATGTAGCCGTACTCCTGCATTGCGTCCGCCGCCGCGCGGGAAGCCTCCTCGCCGTAGGCCGGCAGCAGCTTCCTGTAAAGCTCGTTGTAGCTGTACATGCGGCTGCCAAGCAGGTAGAGGGCGCGCTTCTTCGCCTTGCGCATCTTGTCCGCGTGCTGGAGCTTTTCCAGCAGCTCGCCGTCCATCTCGCCGCCCTCGTGCAGGTCGTAATCCGCAACGATGGCGCAGTTGATGAAGAACGTCTGCCCGCCCTCCAGCTCCAGCTTGTAGGTGTCGCCCTTGTACACCGAAAGCTCCGTTATCCTGCCGCCGGAGAAGCTGTCCCCGCGCCAGTCAGAAAGCCGCTTCATGGCTTATTCGATGTCCTCGGGGGAGAACTCCGCGTAGTCATCGTCGTCGCTGTCGGACGCGGGCTTCTTTGCGGGCTTCTCTGCGCCCTCTGCGCCGTCCGCCTCTATGCCCTCGGATTCGGCTTCGTCCTCGTCGTGGCTGTCAAGCAGGGAGGCGTTCTTTGCGACCTCGTCGCGTATCTTCTTCTCTATCTCGTTGCAGATATCCGGGTTGCTCTTGAGGTAATCCAGGACCTTTTCGCGGCCCTGACCTATCTTCATATCGTTGTAGCTGAACCAGCTTCCGCTCTTCTTCACGATGTCGAAATCCACTGCGGTATCCACTATCTCGCCCATCTTGGAAACGCCCTGACCGTACAGTATATCGAACTCTGCGGTCTTGAAGGGCGGCGCCACCTTGTTCTTTACGACCTTACACTTGGTGCGGTTGCCGATTATTTCGCCGCCGTCCTTGATAGGCTCGCCGCGGCGCACCTCGATACGCACGGAAGAATAGAACTTCAGCGCGCGTCCGCCCGGAGTGGTTTCCGGATTGCCGTACATAACGCCTATCTTCTCGCGTATCTGGTTGATGAATATCGCAACCGTGTTGGTGTTGCTGATGACTGCAGTGAGCTTTCTCATCGCCTGGGACATCAGTCTTGCCTGTACGCCGACGTGGGCGTCGCCCATGTCGCCGTCAATTTCCGCCTTGGTGGTCATCGCGGCTACCGAGTCGAGCACGATGATGTCGATGGCGCCGGAGCGTACCAGTGTTTCGATTATCTCGAGCGCCTGCTCGCCGGTGTCCGGCTGGGAAACCAGCAGGTTGTCGATATCAACGCCGAGCTTTCTGGCGTAGACCGGGTCGAGCGCATGCTCAACGTCGATGAACGCCGCCATGCCGCCGGCTTTCTGCGCCTCTGCTACCGCCTGGAGCGAGATGGTGGTCTTACCGGAGGATTCCGTACCGTATATCTCGATGATACGTCCGCGCGGAAGTCCGCCTATTCCCAGCGCCAGGTCGAGCATGAGCGAGCCTGTGGAAATGCTCTCGATATCCATGCGGCGGTTCTCGCCCATGAACATTACCGTGCCCTCGCCGAACTTCTTTTCAAGCTGCGCCATCGCGCTTTTCAGCACCTTTTCGCGCTCCGCCGGGTCGACTATCCTTACCACCGGCTTGGGGGGAGCTGCCTTTTTCTTCTCTGCCATTGTGTATTCCTCCGTTAATCTTTTATACTGTATATTACTCTGGTAACGCCGCACAGGTCTTTCTGCGACCGCGCGTGCAGTCCGTTTTCCTCAAATATCCGCATGACGTCGTTTTCCTGACCCATGCCTATCTCCGCCGCCAGCATTCCGCCGGGGTCCAGCTTCGCGCTCCACAGCGGGAGCATTCTGCGGTAGTAGTCCAGACCGTCCTCGCCGCCGTACAGCGCCGTTCCCGGCTCGTGCGTGACCTCCGTCTGAAGCTCCCGCATGTCCTGCGCCGTGAGGTATGGCGGGTTCGTTACGATGAGGTCCAGCTGCGGCATTCCCGCCGCGGCTTCCTCCGTGAGCACGTCAGCCTGCACTGCCTCGCACAGCTCCTCCGCGCCGTTGAGCGCGATGTTCCTGCGGAGGTAGCCCAGCGCCTGCTCCGAAAGCTCCAGCAGCTTCACCGGAATGCCCTCCAGCTTCGCGAGGGTTATCCCGATGCACCCGCTGCCCGCGCAGAGGTCGGCAGCCCGGACGTTCCCGCCGCGCTGCTTCAGGAACCGCCGGGCGACGTCCACGATGGTTTCCGTGTCCTGCCGGGGAATGAGCACTCCCTCGCCGACGCAGAACGGCAGCCCGTAGAACTCCCACTCTCCGAGGATATATTGCAGCGGCTCGCCGGAATTCCTCCGGGAAACCGCCCTGCGGACCGCGTCCGCCTGCTGCTCCGTGACGGCAAGCCCCGGGAAAAGCAGCATGTCGCTGCGGGTGACTCCGCAGAGCTTCATCAGGAGCTGCTGCGCCTCGAATCCCGCGTTGTCGTTTCCGCACGCTTCAAGCGAGCGGGTGCACTCCCGCAGGAGCGCGCCTATATTCATGACGTTGCCGCTCACCAGTTGTCGTCCTCGCCTTCCCTGGGCAGGCAGGGAGTGACCGCTGCGATAGCCACTTCTATCATGGAATCGTCCGGCTCCTTGGTGGTGATACGCTGCATCCACAGTCCCGGCGCGGAGAATATGCGCGTCACGATGTTGTCGTAGCGTCCGGCGAGCTTTATCAGCTCGTAAGCCAGACCGACCACTATCGGCAGCAGTATCAGCTTGCAGATGGTGCGGAGCATTATCGCGATGGTGTCGCTGCTGGTGTTGAGCAGGTCCTTGAAAAGCTCCGGTGTTATCGGAACCACGCTGTAGACCAGTATGCTGACAAGCAGCGTGATGATGATGAAGCTGGTACCGCAGCGGGGGTGGAATCTCGTCATCGGGCGGATATTCTCGACGGTGAGGGGCTTCCCCGCCTCGTAGCAGGCGATGGTCTTGTGCTCCGCGCCGTGGTAGCGGTACATACGGTGCATGTCCTTGGTAAGGGAGGTCACCCACATGTACGCCACGAAAATCACTATCTTCATGACGCCCTCGAAAATCGTCCTCCAGCCGGAGATATCCACTGATTTCACCATGACGCAGCTTCCCTCGGGAAGCCCGGGAAGCAGCCCGGAAAGCGCGCTCATCGGCTCGGTGGGCATGAGCGCCTCTATGCCGGTGAAGATGTAGCTCGGCAGCAGCAGGAACATGAAGACCGCAAGCGCGATACCGATGACCATAGCCACCGCCATGATGGCTCCGGTGAGCTTGTCGCCGAATTTATCGTCCAGCCACTTCTCGAATTTTGACTGTTCTTCCTCGCTGTCGTCGTCCATCATGCCGCTTTTCTCTGCGGACTTCATCAGGCAGCTGTAGCCCTCCCGGAGCTGCTGCACGAAATTAATGCTGCCGCGTATCACCGGGCACTTGTTGTACCACTTCCTGGGACCGATGTCCCAGTCCTCCACGTCGATGGAGCCGTCCGGGAGCCTTACAGCCATGGCGCCCTTGGAAACGCCCTTCATCATGATACCCTCTATCAGCGCCTGACCGCCTATGGAGGTTTTCTTTGCCGTATCCTTATTTTTACTGCCCATCAGGGTCGCTCCTTTCGTTCTTCTGCTTGAGCGGAAGCGTTATCGTGACCGTCGTCCCCTTTCCAAGGACGCTGTCTATATCCAGCCTGCCGCCGTGCATGGAGATTATCTCGTCCGCGACCGCAAGCCCTATGCCGCTCCCGCGGCGGGTGCTGTTCGCCTTGTAGAACTTCGCCTTGACCTTCGGCAGGTCAGCCGCCGAGATGCCTATCCCCGTATCCGCGACGATTATCGACAGCGTATCGCTGCCCTTTTCCACCGAGATATCCACGCTCCCGCCCGGGTCGGTGTACTTCATCGCGTTGTCTATCACATTTATGAATACCTGCCGAAGCCGGTTCTTGTCGCCGTAGACAACGCACAGCGACTCCGGCTCGGTGTAGTGTATCGTCTTGTTTTCCTTGCGCGCCTTGTCGGTGTAGATGAGCAGCGCGTCGTCAAGCTCGGCTATGATGTC
>CAKSHG010000127.1 GCA_934456315.1 uncultured Oscillospiraceae bacterium
CATGACGGCAGGCAAAAAGCCTAGCCGTCATGCGGGTTCCTAGCATCTGCACCTTTCTCGGCAGCCTGGGATAGATATTTTTTCGACAAGCAGAAGGGAGGGGCGTACCCCTCCCTTTGCAATTAGTGCAGGAAATTTAGGATTTCCTGTACATTTTATTTACAGCAGCTTTTTAAGGTAAGCTCCGGTGTAGCTTACCGGGTTCGCGGCGACCTCCTCGGGTGAACCCGTCGCAATGACCGTACCGCCGCCGCTGCCCCCCTCGGGTCCCATATCAATGAGGTGATCAGCGGTCTTGATAACATCAAGATTATGCTCGATGACCAGCACTGTATTGCCGCCGTCGGTCAGCTTCTGCAATATCTCGATGAGCTTGCGGACGTCTGCAGTGTGAAGCCCGGTCGTCGGCTCGTCCAGAATATATATCGTCTTTCCGGTGGAGCGCTTCGCAAGCTCCGTCGCGAGCTTGATACGCTGCGCTTCGCCGCCGGAAAGCGTCGTGCTGCTCTGACCTATCTTGATATACCCCAGCCCCACTTCCTCAAGCGTCTTGAGCTTGTTGTATATCTTCGGGATATTCGCAAAGAACTCCACGCCCTCCGAAACGGTCATGTCCAGGACCTCGAAGATGTTTTTCCCCTTGTAGCGGACCTCCAGCGTTTCCCGGTTGTAGCGGTGCCCCTTGCAGACCTCGCAGGGCACGAATACGTCCGGCAGGAAGTGCATCTCTATCTTGATGATACCATCGCCCTCGCACGCTTCGCAGCGCCCGCCCTTGATGTTGAACGAGAATCGTCCCGGTCCGTATCCTTTTGCCTTGGCTTCGTTCGTCTGCGCGAACAGGTCGCGGATATCGTTGAACACGCCCGTGTAGGTCGCGGGATTGCTCCGCGGAGTGCGCCCTATCGGGGACTGGTCTATCATTATCACCTTGTCGAGGTACTCCGAGCCTGTCATGTCGGTGAATTTTCCGGGACGGGTGCGGGCGCGGTTCAGCTTTGCAACAAGGTGCTTATAAATTATCTCGTTGACGAGGGAGCTCTTGCCGCTGCCGGAAACTCCGGTCACGCAGGTGAATATCCCGATGGGAATATCCACGTTGATATTTCGCAGGTTGTTTTCAGCCGCTCCGATGACGTGCAGCCATTTGTCGGAGGGCTTGCGGCGCTTTTCGGGGACCGGTATCTTCAGCTTGCCGGAAAGGTACTGTCCGGTGATGGAGTCCTTGCATTTCAGCAGCCCGCTGACCTCGCCGCTGTAAATTACCTCGCCGCCGTGGACGCCCGCTCCCGGACCGATATCCACTATCCAGTCGGCAGCGCGCATGGTGTCCTCGTCGTGCTCGACCACTATCAGGGTGTTTCCGAGGTCGCGCAGACGGCGCAGCGTTGCGATGAGCTTGTCGTTATCACGCTGGTGGAGCCCGATGGACGGCTCGTCCAGGATATACAGCACTCCGGTGAGAGAGCTTCCTATCTGGGTCGCAAGGCGTATACGCTGGCTCTCGCCGCCGGAAAGCGTGCCAGCCGACCGCGCGAGCGTGAGGTACTCCAGACCTACGCTTTGCAGGAATCCCAGCCGGGATCTGATCTCCTTGAGTATCTGCTTTGCTATCATCGCTTCGCGCTGGGTCAGCTCCAGACCGTTCACGAAATCCAGGGCTTCGGTGACGGACATGCGGCAGAATTCCATAATGTTCCTTCCGCCGACGGTGACCGACAGAGCCGCCTTGTTAAGGCGCTCTCCGTGGCATTCGGGGCATTCAACTTCGCTCATGAATTCCTCGATGGTGTCGCGGGAATACTGGCTGTTGGTTTCGGCGTAGCGCCGCTCGAGGTTGGTCGCGATGCCCTCGAAATCAGTGTAGAACTGACTTCCGCCCTGCTGCTTCGGGCGCTTGATCAGGATCTTCTCGCCGTGAGTGCCGTGCATTATCTCGTCGATCGCAGCTTCCGGGATCTCGGAAACCGGCTGGTCAACGGAGAATCCGTGCTTTTCGGCGAGCGCGTCGATGTACATTGCGGCGATGGTGCCCTCGGCGTAGTTCCAGCCGGAGGCTTTGATGGCGCCGTTCCTGATGGAAAGCCCGGCGTTGGGCATGATGAGGTCAGGGTCGACCCGCAGGGAGCTGCCGATTCCGGTGCACTTGGGGCAGGCTCCGTAGGGATTGTTGAACGAGAACATTCTCGGGGAGAGGTCCTCGATGGAAACGCCGTGCTCCGGGCAGGCGTAGCTCTGCGAGAAGTGCAGCTCCTCGCCGTCGATAACGTCGATGTAGACCAGACCTCCGGTGAGATTCCCGGCGGTTTCGACGCTCTCGGTCAGACGGGATTTTATGCCGTCTTTCATCACCAGACGGTCCACCACGATCTCGATGGAGTGCTTCTTGTTCTTTTCGAGGGTTATCTTCTCGTTGAGGTCGTATGCGATGCCGTCAACGCGCACGCGGGAGAATCCCGATTTGCGCGCCGCTTCGAACTCCTTCTGGTGCTCGCCCTTACGGCCGCGCACTACCGGAGCGAGTACCTGGAATTTGGTGCGCTCCGGCAGCTCCAGTACCTTGTCGACTATCTCGTCAACGGTCTGCTGCTTTATCTCACGGCCGCAGACGGGGCAGTGCGGGACGCCGATACGCGCGTACATCAGTCGCAGGTAATCGTATATTTCAGTGACCGTGCCGACTGTGGAGCGCGGGTTCTTCGAGGTGGTTTTCTGGTCGATGGAGATAGCCGGGGAAAGTCCCTCGATGCTGTCGACATCGGGCTTTTCCATCTGACCGAGGAACATTCTCGCGTAGGAGGAAAGGCTCTCCATGTAGCGCCGCTGACCGTCCGCGAATATCGTGTCGAATGCCAGCGAGCTCTTTCCGCTGCCGGAAAGTCCGGTCATGACTACCAGCGAATCCCTCGGGATAGTGAGGTCTATATTTTTCAGGTTGTGCTCCCGGGCGCCCCTGATTATTATCTTGTCATTCTTTGCCATTGTTGCCACTTTCCTTTTGTTCAGATGAATCAGTACGGCAGGTAAGTGCTGTCGTCACCGAGTGCTTCAAAATGCCTGCGGTATCTTTTTGGAATGCGGATATCAGAGTAATATCCGATATCTGCCAGAACCTTTGATATAGCTGTTATACCATCATTGTAAAATGCTGTTATGCGCCGTTTTCTGTCGGCTATTCCCTTATAATCCGGAGGGCATACGAATGTCCAGTCAGCGGTGTTTTCGTCAACCACTACCCGGAAATACTTGTCAATATCGGTCTGCTTTATCCCGAAATGGGCAAGAAGAATATGATGTTCAAAGCTGTCGTCCATATGGGATATCAGTACAGTTTCTCCGTCAAATGAAATTGCTATCAGAAGGGGTTCCTTTTTTGCCAGGTACGAATTAAGCGTAGTTTCGTCCGGGTACTTGAGATACTTCATGATTTGTCCTTTCTTTATTGCAGTTCCTTTATCTTATCGCGCAGGAATGCAGCATGCTCGAAGTCCAGCATTTTCGCCGCTTTCTTCATCTCAGCGGTGTAGCGCGCTATCAGGGCTTCGCGCTCGCGCTTGGTGAGCTGCTTGGCGGGCTTTCCGTGCTTCGAAGTTCCGTCTGATTTCTTGGTTATCTCGAGGACGTCGCGGATATCCTTGATTATCGTTTTCGGGGTTATGCCGTGGTCGGCGTTGTATTTCTGCTGTATCTCGCGGCGGCGCTGGGTTTCGGTTATCGCGCGCTCCATGGATTCGGTAACGCTGTCGGCGTACATTATTACTACGCCCTCGGCGTTTCGTGCGGCTCTGCCTATCGTCTGCACGAGGGAGGTTTCGCTGCGCAGGAAGCCCTCCTTGTCCGCGTCGAGTATCGCAACGAGAGATACCTCCGGAATATCCAGACCCTCGCGCAGCAGGTTTATCCCGACAAGCACGTCAAATTCCCCGGCGCGCAGGTCGCGGATAAGCTCCATTCGCTCTATCGTGTCGACGTCGTGGTGCATGTAGCGCACCTTGATGTCCAGCTTGGTGAAGTAATCGGTGAGGTCCTCCGCCATCTTCTTGGTGAGCGTTGTGACGAGCACGCGCTGCTGCTTAGCTGTGCGGGTGTTTATCTCGGAGATGAGGTCCTCTATCTGACCCTCCGTGGGCTTGACGATTATCTCCGGGTCGAGCAGCCCGGTAGGTCTGATGACCTGCTCCACTATCTGGGTGGAGTGCTCCTTTTCGAAGTCGCCGGGGGTCGCCGAAACGAACACCGCCTGACCTACCTTGGAGTAGAATTCGTCGAAGTTCATCGGGCGGTTGTCGTAGGCGGAGGGCAGCCGGAAGCCGTAGTCCACCAGATTCTTCTTGCGGGCGAAGTCGCCGCCGTACATTCCGCGCACCTGCGGGAGGGTAACGTGACTCTCGTCCACGAACAGCAGGAAGTCCCTGGGAAAGTGGTCGATGAGCGTTATCGGCGTGGAGCCTGGCTCACGTCCCGCGAGGATACGCGAGTAGTTTTCGACGCCCTTGCAGGTGCCTATCTCGCCGAGCATTTCCATGTCGTAGCGGGTGCGCTGCTCGATGCGCTGGGCTTCGATGAGCTTGTTGTGCTCCGTGAAGTATTTTACGCGCTCCTCCATCTCGCGGTTTATCTCGGCGAGCGCGTCGTGGAGCCGCTCGTGACCTACGATGTAATGCGAGGCAGGGAACACCATGACGTGCTTGAGCGTGGAGCGCACCTGTCCGGTGAGCGCGTCGAATTCGCTGATACGGTCGATCTCGTCCCCGAAGAACTCCACCCGGATCGCGGTTTCGTTCGTGCCGCCGGCGGGGAATATCTCCAGCGTGTCGCCCTTAGCGCGGAACTTGTTTCGCGTGAATGACAGCTCGTTGCGTTCGTACTGTATCTCCACAAGGCGCTTTATGACGTCCTCGCGGCTTATCTCCTGACCTTCGCGGAGGGACAGAGTGTTGCTGCGGTAGTCCTCCGGGCTGCCTAGGGAGTAAATGCAGGACACTGAAGCAACGATGATGACGTCCCGCCGCTCTGCGAGCGCCATTGTCGCGGAGTGCCGCAGGCGGTCTATCTCGTCGTTTATCGCGCTGTCCTTTTCGATGTACGCGTCGGTGGAGGGAATGTACGCCTCCGGCTGATAGTAGTCGTAGTATGACACGAAGTACTCCACGGCGTTGTTCGGGAAGAACTCCCGGAACTCGGAGCAGAGCTGCGCGGCGAGGGTCTTGTTGTGGGCGAGGACCAGGGTAGGGCGGTTGCAGTTTGCGATGATGTTCGCCATTGTGAAGGTCTTGCCGGAGCCAGTGACGCCGAGGAGGGTCTGCTCCTTGTCGCCGCGTAGGATACCGTCGGTCAGCTCCTTTATAGCCTGCGGCTGGTCGCCGGTAGGGGAGTAGTTTGAGTGCAGTTCAAAATGATCCATAAATTCACCTGATATTTCAGAACCAGATATCCGGCAGCATTCTTGCGGTGCGCATGGAATAGCTGTCATCTTCGTTGACAATGATGTGGTCCACCAGTTCGATGCCGATGTTCCGGAGCGCCTGCGCGACCCTCCGGGTCGAGGCAACGTCGGAGGACGACGGCAGCAGAACTCCGCGCGGGTGGCTGTGCGCTAGGATTATGTTGCTGCACTGGGTCCGTATCGCCTTTGTGACGATGGTGCGCAGGTCGAAATCGACGGAGTTCGGACCTCCGCGGGAGATCTGGGATTCGCCGATGAGGTTCAGACCCTGGTCGAGGAACAGCGCGTGCGCTTCCTCGGTGGAGCTGCCCTTGAGCAGCTCGTAGCAGAATCTGCGGACGCCCTCGGAACTGGAAAGCTTCATTCCCGCCAGTTCGGTCTTGTTGTATTTCCGCGCGAAGTCCTTCATGAAGCTGATGAGCGCGGCAGCCGTAACGCCGACGTTCTTTTCCTCGACAAGCTCGTCGTAGCCTGCGTTGAGCACGCCCTCCAGCGAACCGAAGCGGTCGATGAGCTGGTGGCTGATGTCGTTCGTGTTCCTGCGGGAATAGGCTGTGTAGAGGAATATTTCCAGTATCTCATGTTCCTCGAAGCAGTCGATGCCATGCTCCAGGTATTTTTTCAGCATGCGCTGCCGGTGCCCGGAATGTAAATTCTTTTCTTCTGCCATTTTCAGCCCTCTTTCACGTTTTTTGCCGCTGGTGAACGATACTTCTACATTATAATACATACTTTTCTTTTTGTCAAGGGCTGTTCTTAGTTTACACTGAAATCCCGGAGAAATACAAAACAGGGTCTGAATCAACAGACCCTGCAAGTTTATACTGCGGCATTTCTGCGGCATTCAGCCGCCATATCCAGGAAGTAACCGTGCACCGAGGGGTCGTCGGTAAGCTCCGGGTGGAACGCTGTTACCAGCATGTTACCCTGACGTGCCGCGACAGCCTTTCCGTCGACCTCCGCGAGTATTTCCGCGCCGTTGGAGCGGCTGATGTACGGCGCCCTGATG
Organism: uncultured Oscillospiraceae bacterium; assembly: GCA_934456315.1. GTDB lineage: Bacteria > Bacillota > Clostridia > Oscillospirales > Ruminococcaceae > CAG-115. The sequence goes on from CAKSHG010000127.1 coordinate 6,456, forward strand.
AACGT
>CAKSHG010000128.1 GCA_934456315.1 uncultured Oscillospiraceae bacterium
ACGAATGCTGCCATCACCATCACGACCATGACGATGACGAGGACGAGCATCACCACCATCACCACGATGACGATGATGACGACCACGAGTGTTGCCACCATCACGACCATGACGATGATGAGGACGAGCATGAGCAACATCACCACGACGGCGAATGCGGCTGCGGACATCACCACCATCACCACCACGGCCATGACGCCGACGAGGTATTCTCCAACTTCGGCGTTGAAACCGCCAAGAAGTTCACCAGGGAGGAGCTTGAGAACGCTCTGTCCAGGCTCTCCGGCGAGGAGTACGGCTCCGTTCTCCGCGCGAAGGGTATCGTTGCAGGCGCGGACGGCGTCTGGTACCACTTCGATTTCGTACCCGAGGAGTACGAGGTACGCACCGGCTCTGCCGATGTCACTGGCAGAATGTGCGTAATAGGCGCAAAGCTTGCCGAGGACAAGATAAAGGCTCTGTTCGGAGTCTGATCCGGATCAAAAATGAACAACGCGCCCGGGGGCAAAACTCCGGGCACGGTATTATATTCAAGACAGGAGTAGCAGAATGGAACTTCCCGTATATATGATAACGGGCTTTCTCGAGAGCGGAAAGACCTCGTTTATCCTTGACACGATAAACGACAAGCAGTTCTCAAAGGGTCAGCGCACCCTGATAATCGCCTGCGAGGAGGGCGAGGTGGAATACGCCCCGGATATCCTAAAGGCTGCAAAGGCAGAGGTAGAGTTCATCGAGGACGAGGAGGACTTCAACCCCGAGCACCTGAACGAGCTTGTGAAGAAGCACCGCCCGACCCAGATAATGCTGGAGTACAACGGCATGTGGAGCCTGCGCACCATGGCGCAGAAAGCCCCCAAGGACTGGATATTCTACCAGATATTCATGTTCGTTGACCACTCGAAATATCAGGTCTACATGAACAACATGCGTCAGCTGCTGTCGGACAATTTCTCGATAGCTGATATAGTTGTATTCAACCGCTGTGAGAAGAACAAGGTCGACAAAAAGACCCTCCGCCGCAGCATAAAGGCGCTCAACCCCAAGATAGACATGATGTTCGAGTACACCGACGGCACCATCGAACAGGGCTTCCAGGGCGACGACGAGATGCCCTACGACCTGAACGCCGACCCCATCGAGGTTATCCACGACGATTTCGGTCTGTGGTACATTGACGTGATGAGCAACACCGAGCGCTACCTCAACAAGAATGTGCGCGTCAGGGGCATGGTTTTCCGCGCGTCCAACGTACCCAAGGGGTATTTCGTTATATCCCGCCGCGCAATGACCTGCTGCGCGGACGATATCCAGGTCGTTGGTATACTCGTCAAGGCTCCCAACGCGGCGGATTTCAAGGACGGCGCCTGGGTGGAGGTCACCGGTAAGATAATCGCCGAGCGGCAGTCCGCGTACAAGGGCGAGGGTCCGGTACTGAACGCGGCTGAAATCAAGCCGACCGAGGCAGCGCCCAGCGAGCTCGTTTACTTCAGCTGATGAGCGGAAAACTGTTCACAGTCAGGCTCTCCGCCGACGAAAACGCGGTTGAGATACTTGACCAGACCCTGCTCCCGAACCGGGTGGAATACCTCCGCCTGGAAACCGCCGGGCAGCTTTACGAGGCGATCTACAAGCTCCGCGTGAGGGGAGCGCCCGCGATAGGCGTCTGCGCGGGGCTCGGAATGTACGTCATCGCGCGGAAGATGAGCGGAGATGTCCTGCCGCAGCTGCATGAAGCGGGGGAGTACCTGAAGGGCTCCCGCCCGACCGCCGTGAATTTGAGCTGGGCTGTCGACCGCATGATATCCTGCGCGGAGCGCGGGTATTCCTCCCGGGAGGAGTTCCTTGCGGCGCTGCGCAGCGAGTGCATTTCGATACGCGACGAGGACATCGCGACCTGCCGCGCGATATCGGAGAACGGGCTGACCCTGGTCAGGAGCGGCGACGGGATACTGACCCACTGCAACGCCGGAGCGCTCGCTGCGGTTGAGTACGGGACCGGGCTGGGAACGCTGCTGCTAGGAAAGGAGCGCGGCTATGAGTTCCGCGTCTACAGCGACGAAACGCGTCCGCTGTTGCAGGGCGCGCGGCTGACCTCGTTCGAGCTGAACCACGCGGGGATAGACGTGACTTTGATATGCGACAGCGCGGCTTCCCTGCTGATGAAGCAGGGGAAGATACAGGCGTGCTTCGTGGGCTGCGACCGCGTCGCGGCAAACGGCGACGTCGCGAACAAGATAGGAACGCGCTCCGTGGCTATAAACGCGAAGTACCACGGGATACCGTTCTATGTGTTCTGCCCTGGCTCTACGATAGATTTCAGCTGTGCGACCGGGGACGATATCGTGATAGAGGAGCGTAGCGGCGAGGAGATAAAGACGATGTTCTTTTCCGAGCCGTCAGCCGAGCCGGAGGTAAAATGCTGGAATCCCGCGTTTGACGTGACCGACGCGGAGCTTGTCACCGCGATAATAACCGAGCGGGGAATTGCGCGCTACCCCTACACAGAATCACTGAAACAGCTTTACGCTTCGGAGGGAATATGAAAATACGCTTTTACAACGCAAAGATACTTACCATGCAGACCGAGGATATCATCACCGGAGAGCTGCACACAGACGGCGACAAGATCACCTTTGTCGGCTCCGGAAATATCCCGCAGGGCAGCTTTGACCGCGAGATAGACCTTGCCGGAAAGCTCATCATACCGGGTTTCAAGAATGCGCACACTCACACCGCGATGACGTTCCTGCGCAGCTACGCGGACGACCTTCCGCTCAACGACTGGCTGTACGAGCAGGTTTTCCCGCACGAAGCCAAGCTCACCGAGGAGGCAGTGTACGTTTTCACGCAGCTCGGAAACATGGAGTACCTGACCAGCGGAATAACCTCCAGTTTTGACATGTACATGAAGCTCGACAGCTACGCAAAGGCGTGTACCGACATGGGCTACAGAAGCGTGCTGTGCGGTTCCATCAACGATTTTGGCGGCACTGTCGAGGGAATCGGTGAGGAGTACGAAAAGTTCAACCACCTCGACCCGCTGATAAGCTACCAGCTGGGATTCCATGCGGAATACACCACCAAGCGCGAAACCCTCGAGGGACTGGCAAAGCTGTCCCAGAAGTACAAGGCTCCGATGTACACCCACTCCAGCGAAACCAGAGCAGAAACGGACGGCTGCCGCGAGCGTTACGGAATGTCCCCGACGCAGCTTTTCGACAAGCTCGGAATGCTGGAATACGGCGGCGGCGGATTCCACTGCGTGTGGTTCGATGAGGAGGACATGCGCATTGCCCGGGAAAAGGGACTGTGGATAGTTACGAACCCATCGTCGAATCTGAAGCTAGCGAGCGGAATAGCACCGCTCTGCGAGATGAAGCGCCGGGGAATAGACCGCATGGCGATAGGCACCGACGGCGCCGCGAGCAACAACTGCCTTGACATGTTCCGCGAGATGTTCCTTGTTACGGCGCTCCAGAAGTACCGTGAAATGGACGCGGCGGCGTTCCCGGCGTTTGACGTGCTGAAGATGGCGTGCAGCGGCGGCGCCCTTGCGATGGGGCTGACTGACTGCGACGTGCTTGCGGCAGGGAAGCAGGCGGACCTTGCGGTGATAGACCTCATGCAGCCGAACATGCAGCCTGTCCACAACATCGCGAAGAACCTCGTCTACGCCGGAACCAAGCAGAACGTAGTCATGACGATGACCGCCGGAAAGATACTCTACGAAAACGGAAAATTCACCACCGTAGACGCGGACGAGGTCTACTCGAGAGCCGAGAAGCTGACCCGCGAGATCTGCGGCTGATAACAAAGAAGGCAGTGCTGCGGGCATTGCCTTTTTTTGCTATTGACATTCCTGTCTGTTTGTGATACAATAATGATAACAGTTATTGTTTTGTACAACGAGAAAGGGAAAATATGAATTTTTCGCGACAAAGAGAGATAATATATGAACAGGTGAGAAATTTCCCGGTACACCCGACCGCCGAGGAAGTTTACCGCGCCTTAAAAAACGACAATCCGAACCTTAGCCTTGGAACGGTGTACCGGAATCTGAACCAGCTAAGCGAAGCGGGAATGCTGCTGAAGATCCCGATAGCTGACGGCTCCGACCGTTTCGACGGCAGGACGGACTGCCACTATCACATGATCTGCGAGAAGTGCGGCAGGGTTTTCGACGTCGAACTTGACTGCCTGGAGTCCATACCGCAGACAGTGCTGCAAACGACCGGGCATCACATAACCCGCGTAACGCTGAACCTGAAAGGCGTCTGCGCCGAGTGCTCAAGAAGCGAGGCGCACGCTGAATAAAGAGCAATGGGTCACAGCGCGAATATTGTTTGAACGTTCGGTTTTGTTCAGCGTTTCCCGAGCAATAATTACATCTGATTTGTGAAACAATTTCCTTTAATAAAAGCCGCCGCGCTGAAAATAATATAACTGCAAGGGCGAAGTGAAAACGCTTCCGCTCCTGTAAAAAAAGACGGAGCGGAAGTTCCGGACTTAAAAAAGGTTTTATTAAAGGAGAACAAGATTATGGCTTCTAATAAGCAGACCAAGAGCGCACTCAATTCCATCAAGATGCAGGCAGCCAGCGAAGTAGGCGTTCCGCTGAACTCCAACGGATACAACGGCGAGCTGACCGCAAGACAGGCAGGCTCTATCGGCGGCCAGATGGTAAAGAACATGATCGCAAGCTATACCCAGCAGAACTCTGCTCAGTAATCAGCGCTCGTAAAGCATAAACAAATCCCTCCGCAATAGCGGGGGGATATTGTTGTTTACAGAATAATACAGATAAGGCCGCCGCAGCCCTCGTTGATTATCCGCTGGATAGTTTCCTGGAGCTTCATGCGGGCGTCCGTCGGCATTCGGTAGAGCTTGTTGTGCAGCCCCTCGTTCACCAGCTCGTGGAGTGATTTCCCGAAGATGTTGCTTTCCCATATCTTCTTCGGGTTTTCCTCAAAGTCGGTCAGGAGGTAGGCGATGAGCTCCTCGGACTGCTTCTCGCTGCCGACTATCGGGTTTATCTCGGTGGTGATGTCCGCGGACATCATGTGTATCGACGGAGCGCTTGCCCGCAGCCGTACGCCGTATTTTCCGCCCTGCTTTACGATCTTCGGCTCCTCCAGCTTGAGTTCGTCCATCGTGGGGAGGACTATACCGTAGCCGGTAGCCTCGACCTCCTCCAGGGCGCCGCGCACGCGCTCGTACTTGCTCTTTATCTGCGCCAGCTCTATCATGCAGGGCATGAGGTCGCTCTCGTCGTGGAGCTCCAGCCCGGTGGTTTCGCCGAGGATCTGGTAGAACAGGTCGCTGCGCAGCGCGATATCAATCACCCCGGAGCCTGTGCCGAGGTCGATGTCCTCCGGAATGACCCGGGAGGCGTACTCGCACTCCGCGATCTCGTCCGCGCAGGACTTTATGCTGCTGATACCGTCTATCTTCGCAGCCGCGTCCTTTATCCTGCTGAAAAGCTCCTTGCGCAGCCAGTGCTCCCGGTCGAGGGCAGTGACCCACTTCGGCATTCTGACGCGTATCTCGCTGACCGGGAATTGCAGCAGCACCTTCCCGAGCAGCTCCTTTATCTGGTCCTCGGTTATATCCAGGCAGTTGACCGCCATGACCGGCGCGGAGTACTTTTCCTCCATCGCGGCGGCGAGGGCGCGGCTCTCCGGGGATTCCGGCTTCTGGCAGTTGAGGATAACCACGAACGGCTTGTTTATCTCGTTCAGCTCGGTTATGATGCGCTCCTCCGCCTGCTGGTACTCCTCCCGGGGGATATCTGTGATACTGCCGTCGGTGGTGACCACTATGCCGATGGTGGAGTGCTCGGTTATAACCTTGCGGGTGCCGACCTCCGCAGCCATGTTGAACGGTATCTCCTCCTCGAACCAGGGGGTCATAACCATGCGCGGAGCCTCGTTCTCGATGTAGCCTATCGCGCTGGGTACGATGTAGCCGACGCAGTCGATGAGCCGTACATTCATCTTAACGCCGTCGTCCAGAACGATAGTCACGGCTTTCTCCGGGACGAATTTCGGCTCGGTGGTCATGATGGTTTTCCCGGCGGAGGACTGCGGAAGCTCGTCGTTGGCGCGTTCGCGCTGGAAATCGTCCGCGATGTTGGGAATGACCAGCGTGTTCATCAGCCTGGTGATGAACGTGGATTTGCCGGAACGCACAGGACCTACGATCCCGAGATAGATATTGCCGTCCGTCCTGCGGGCGATGTCAGAATAAATTGAGTGATCCATATTTCACGCTCCTTAAACTATCGGGATAACGACCATGCCGGAAAGCTCCGCGTTACGGTCGGTTATTTCGTTTTCTTCCATGACTGCCTCGACCGTTGTGCCGCAGCGCTTGGCGATATCCCAGCAG
>CAKSHG010000129.1 GCA_934456315.1 uncultured Oscillospiraceae bacterium
TGCTGCTGTGCACCTGCAACCGCACCGAGCTGTACATGACGGGCGGCGCAGGCGGCGTCAACGAGGGGCTGCGGCTGCTGTCGGAGCTTTCCGGAGTTCTGCGCTCCCGGGTGGAGGGCTGCGCGATGCTGTTCAGCGGAGAGGGCGCGGTGCGGCACCTGTTCCGGGTGGCGTGCGGAGTGGACTCGATGGTGGTCGGCGAGGACGAGATACTCGGTCAGCTTAGGAATGCGTACTCGTGTTCGGCGGAGCTGATACAGCTCTCGCACAGGGTGAACATCATCTTCCAGAGCGCAGTCACCACGGCGAAGCGTGTAAAGACGGAAACCGCCATTTCCAGGACCTCCGTATCCCACGCCACGCTTGCCGCGAAGCTCGCGGCGCATTCCGCACCGGAAGTCAGGGTGCTGCTCATCGGCGCCAGCGGAAAAATCGGCACCAGTCTGCTGAAAAACCTGCTGTCCTATAAAAACGTGACCGTGTTCGCCACAATGCGCTCCCACAGCGGTCAGACGATGCTGATTCCGGAAAGCCAGGCGTTGACCGTGGTGCCCTACGAGGAGCGGTACAGCTTCATCGCGGAGAGCAACTGCGTTATCTCCGCGACCTCCAGCCCGCATACGGTGCTGACGGCGGACAGACTGCGGGAGTACTGCTCCGGCGAAAAGCTGCTGATAGACCTCGCAGTGCCCCGGGACATCGACCCCGCAGCGGCGGGGATACCCGGCGTGACACTGCGCAGCGTGGACTATTTCAGCAGCCTTGCAGAGGACAACAACCTCCGCAAGCAGAACAGCGTTGAGCAGGCGGGTCAGATTATAGATGAGGACATAGGCGAGCTGCGCAAGACGCTGCTCCTGCATGAAAAGCTCCCGATGATACGGCAGTGCGGGACGCTCTCCGGGCTGACTGCGGAGGAGCTGCTGTTCCGGCTGAAAAAGGAGCTTTCGGCTGCGGCGTTTGCCGAGGTAATCGGCTGTGTGCTCGGCGAAAAGGGGTGATGACGTGCCGTATTTTCCGTTTTTTGTTGACATCGGGGGGAAGCGCTGCCTTATCGTGGGCGGCGGCAGGATAGCGCTCCACAAGATAAGGAAGCTGCTTCCTTTCTCGCCGGAGATACATGTCGTTTCGCCGGAGATATGCGGCGGGATAGCTGATATATCCGGACTGTTCATAGAGCGGCGCGGATTTCAGCCCACAGACCTCGACGGAGCATTTTTCGTCATAGCCGCTACAGACCGCCCGGAGGTCAACTCGGAGATATCTCGGCTGTGCCGAAGCCGCGGGATACCCTGCAACGCCGTGGACAGCCCGGCGGACTGCTCGTTTTATTTCCCGGCGCTGGCGCAGCGCGGGGATATCACGGTGGGAGTTTCCACCTCCGGAAAAAGCCCGCTCATCGCGGCGGAGCTGCGGCGTGAGGCAGAACGGCTCGTTACGCCGGAGCTTGCGGAAATATGCGCGCTGATGGGGGAGATACGTCCGGCGGTGCGGGAGCGTTTCCCGGAGGAAAAGCGGCGCGCTGTAGCAATGAAAGCCGCGCTGGGCTTCTGCATGAGCCTGGAAACTATCCCGGACAGCGGTGAACTCCTTAAATTCATAGACGGACTGGAGCTGAAGATATGACCCTGAAAATCGGCACCCGGCAGAGCAGGCTCGCGCTTGTGCAGACGGAAATGTTCGCGCGGGCGCTTCGCGGGAGATACCCGGAGCTGAAAGTTGAAACAGTGAAATTCACCACCCGGGGCGACCGGATACTTGACCGTCCGCTCGACCGTATCGGCGGCAAGGGAGTGTTCGTCGAAGAAATAGAGCAGGCACTGAAAAGCGGCGAAATCGACATAGCGGTACACAGCGCGAAAGACCTCCCGGTGCAGCTGGGCGCAGGGCTTGAGATATCCGGAGTGCTCCCGCGCGGGGATCACCGCGACATGCTGGTGATGAGAAAGGGCGCACAGTTCAGTCCCGCCGACATCTTCACCGTCGGGACGGGAAGCCTGCGGCGCCGCATGAACCTTTCAAAGCTGTATCCCGGCGCGCATTTCGCGGATATCCGCGGGAACGTCGATACCCGGCTGCGGAAGCTTTCCGACGGAGAGTTTGACGCGATAGTTCTCGCGGCTGCGGGCGTGGAAAGGCTGGGTATCCCGATGGACGGCTATACCGTGCGGAAATTCAGATACGACGAGTTCCTGCCCGCGCCCTGTCAGGCGATAATCGCCGCAGAATGCGCTGCCGGGAGCGCCGCCGCTGAAATGGTAAGCGAAATATCCGACCGGGAAACCATGCTGTGCTTCAACGCGGAACGCGGGGTGATTTCGGCGCTCGGCGCGGACTGCACCGTCCCGGTAGGGGCATACAGCGAGATAACCGGCGGCGTAATGCGGCTGACGATTTCAGACCGCACCGGAAATACTGCGCACGGCGAGTGTCCTCCGGAGGACAGCGCCGCGCTGATAAAGGAGCTGATATCCCGGCTATGAAGTCAACAGTTGGAAAAGTGATACTTACCGGCGCAGGCTGCGGCAGCTTCGACCTTATCACGCTGCGCGGAATGGAGGCGCTCCGCCGCTGCGATACCGTGATATACGACAGCCTTATCGACATGCGGCTGCTGGAGCTTGCTCCGGGCGCGGAGAAGATATGCGCGGGCAAGCGCGCCGGGCAGCACTCCGCAAAGCAGGAGGAGATAAATGCCCTGCTGGTGGAAAAGGCGCTGTCCGGGCGCAGTGTTGTAAGGCTCAAGGGCGGCGACCCGTTCGTTTTCGGGCGCGGCGGGGAGGAGATACTGGAGCTTAAAAAGCATAACATTCCGTTCGCCGTGATACCCGGGGTGACTTCTTCGGTGGCGGTGCCGGAGCTTGCCGGGATTCCGGTCACGCACCGCCGTGACGCCCGCAGCTTCCATGTTATAACCGGGCATACTGCCGACAGCTGCACGCCGGAAAACCTCGCGCAGTACGCAAAAACGCCGGGTACGCTGGTGTTCCTGATGGGGCTGAATTCCCTGGAGTGTATCGCGGAGGGGCTGGTTTCCGGCGGAATGTCCGCCGATACTCCGGCGGCGGTGATATCCAACGGCGCTACCCGATTTCAGCGTACCGTCCGGGGCACGCTTGCGGATATTTCCGCAAAGGTAAGGGAAGCGGGACTTCCAGCTCCGGCGATAATCGTGGTCGGGGAAACCGCAGGGTTCGATTTTTCCGGGACGTACGTTCCGCCGCTTGCGGGTAAAAACATCGCGGTCATATCCTCCGGAGGTACCGCAGAGCGGCTCTGCGCCGCTCTGAATTCACTTGGAGCGTACGCGTTCCGCGCAGGCGGTGTGGATATCGTGGAGAGCTTCGGCGGGGACGTCGACCGCGCGTTTGACAGGCTCGGGGAATACACCCACATCGCGCTCACCAGCCCGAACGGTGCGCGTATATTCCTTAAAAAGCTGCGGGAAAGGCGCGTGGATATCCGCAGACTTTGCGATGTCAGGTTCGCTGTTATAGGAAAAGGCACTGCTGCGGTCCTGGAGGAGCACGGCGTATTCCCGGAGCTTATGCCGGAGGAATTCAGCACTGCCGCCCTCGGGAAGCTTCTCGCGGAGCGGCTCGGCGAGAATTCCCGCCTTGCGGTTTTCCGGTCGGAGGAAGGCTCGCGGGAGCTTAACGCGGCACTTGATGGGCGGGTCGAGTACGATGACGTTAAGATATACAGACCCGTGTACCTTCCCGCCGGGGCGGTGGAGTGCGATATTGCTGCGTTCACCAGCTCCGGCGCGGCGCGGGGGTTCTTCGCAAACGGCGGCAGCCTGTCCCCGGGGACGTCGGTCGCGGCTATCGGGAAAGTCACCGCCGCGGAGCTTGGAAAGCACGGATACGCAGATTGCGTGATACCGCGTGAAAGCACCGTCGACGGCGTTGTACAAAGTATTTTGGAGGCAGTAAAATGCAGAGATTCAGAAGATTAAGGTCAAGCGAGGCAATGCGCAGAATGGTCAGGGAAACCCGTCTGGACCCGGCGGTTTTTATTTACCCGATATTCGTTGCCGAGGGCGAGAACATAAAGAAACCGGTGGATTCCATGCCGACGGTCTATCAGTACTCCATCGACAGACTGGAGGAGATACTTCCGCAGATAGCGGAGAGCGGCATTTCCGGGCTGCTGATATTCGGAATACCTGCGCACAAGGACGCACGCGCCACCGAAGCGTACAACGACGAGGGCGTAACGCAGCGCGCTATACGGTATATCAAGGCGCATTATCCCGACCTTATCGTCATCGCGGACGTATGTCTGTGCGAGTACACCGACCACGGTCACTGCGGGCTGATATGCGGGTGCAGGATACTGAACGATGAAACTCTGCCGCTGCTGTGCGCGATGTCGGTAAGCCTTGCGAAAGCCGGAGCGGATATAATCGCGCCCTCCGACATGATGGACGGGCGAGTTGCGGCGATACGCTCCGCGCTGGACGAGAACGGCTGCAAGGACGTGCCGATAATGTCCTACAGCGCGAAATTTGCGTCGGGGTACTATTCCCCGTTCCGGGACGCGGCGCAGTCCGCGCCGAGTTTCGGCGACCGCAAGACCTATCAGATGGACCCGGCGAACGGCAGGGAAGCGCTGCGCGAGATAGCGGACGACATTTCCGAGGGCGCTGACATGGTGATGGTGAAGCCTGCGCTTGCCTACCTCGACGTGCTGAAAGCCGCGAGGGAGCGTTTCGACCTGCCTTTAGCGGCGTACAACGTCAGCGGCGAGTTCTCTATGGTGAAGGCCGCCGCGCAGCTGGGCTGGATAGACGAACGCCGGATAGTCCTTGAGAATCTCACCGCGATAAAGCGCGCCGGAGCGGACATCATCATAACCTACCACGCGCTGGACGCTGCCGAATGGCTGAAGGAGGAGCAGAGATGAACACCGGAAATTCCGAAAAGCTGTATGAGAGAGCCTGCGAATTCATGCCCGGAGGGGTGAACAGCCCGGTGCGCGCCTGCCGTTCGGTGGGAGTATCTCCGCTGTTCATAAAGCGTGCGAAAGGCTCGAAGATCTATGACGAGGACGGCAATGAATTTATCGACTACATCTGTTCCTGGGGTCCGAATATCCTGGGTCATGCAGTACCGCAGGTAACTGAAGCAGTGAAAGCCGCATGCGACAGCGGGCTTACATTCGGAGCCTGCCACAGGGGCGAGATAGAGCTTGCGGAGCTTATCCAGAAGCACTTCCCGTCGATGGAGATGCTGCGGCTGGTGAACTCCGGAACCGAGGCGGTTATGAGCGCGATAAGAGCGGCGCGGGGCTTTACCGGGCGCGACAAGATAATAAAATTCGAGGGCTGCTACCACGGACATTCTGACGGGCTTCTGGCAAAGGCGGGGTCTGGGCTGATGACCCATTCTATACCCTCCGGCGCGGGAGTGCCTTCGGGGTGCACAGAGGATACGCTCCTTGCGAGGTACAACGATGAAGGCTCAGTGGAAAAGCTGTTCGCGGAGAACAGCGGAAAGATAGCCGCGCTCATCGTGGAGCCATGCGCGGCTAATATGGGCGTAGTTCCGCCGAAGCCGGGATTTTTGCAGTTCCTGCGGGAAATCACGGAGAGAAACGGCGCACTGCTGATATTTGACGAAGTGATAACCGGATTCCGGCTGTCGTACGGCGGCGCGCAGAAATACTACGGAGTAACTCCCGACCTGACAACGCTCGGGAAGATAGTCGGCGGAGGAATGCCGCTTGCGGTGTATGGCGGCAGGCGCGGGATAATGGAATGTGTAGCGCCGCTTGGCTCGGTCTATCAGGCGGGGACGCTCTCGGGAAATCCGTGCGCGGTGGCTGCGGGGATAGCGCAGTTAAAGCTTATTGAGAGCACTGCGGATCTGTATCAGCGGTTGGACAGCAGTGCGGAGAAGCTCCATGCGGCGATGATGGAAAAGGGGCTGAATGCGAATCGCTGCGGTTCGCTGCTGACAGTTTTCTTTACGGATAAGCTAGTGACGGATTATGATACAGCGAGGGGCTGTGATACTGAAAAGTTCGCGGGATACTGGCGGCATATGCTGTCAGAAGGGATTTATGCAGCGCCGTCGCAGTTTGAAGCGATGTTTGTTTCCTATGCGCATTCCGACGAGGATATTGAGCGTACAGTACGGGCGATAAGAGCGCTCTGATGGTAGCCCGCGCCTGACTGGACCGGACCGCGAAACTATAATTTAAGTAGCAGGGACTTTCAAATTCGCAGCACTAACTGGGGAGTTGCCGTAAAATTCAAAGTCCCTGCAACGTTAAAATATAGTTTACCTGCCCGCTTAACCCTGTCCGTAATACGC
>CAKSHG010000130.1 GCA_934456315.1 uncultured Oscillospiraceae bacterium
CCGACGCATTCCTCGGCGTGCGCGGCGATGGTTTCCACCATGTCCTGTGCTGTCGGCAGGTCGCTGCGGTCTGCAGGCGCGGATCTCTGGCTAAGCAGGAATTTATCCTTTATTATGGGTTTTATCATAGATTCTGTGATACTCCTCCCGGGGGCACTGCCGTACCCGTGAATTCAAAGCGGATATTGTGCATTTTCAGTCCGCTGCTGCCGAAATACAGACGTATGGAGGTGAACCGCGAAAAGAACGGAGTTATGCGGAACTGCTCCACAGGCTTGCCGCCGGTGCCGTTGAACGTGTAGGTGCCGCACGCCGTACCCACTGCGAACAGCGTTACTGCAGTCTGTGCAAGCTCGGAAAGCTCGCTGGAGGCGGTTATCGTTACCTTATAATATCCCGGCTTTGAGATGTTCAGACCGAACGCGTAGCTGCTGCCCTGCTCGGTGTGAATATCCGAAAGGTCAAGGGAGAACTGCTCGTCAACATCGTAGAAAACGACATCGGTGGAGCTGATATCGCTGCTGTCTGCAGGACGGTTCACTATTTCGGTCACATCGTCGCAGCCCATCATGCGCTTCATCGCATGAGTTCCCATGAGGAACCGCAGGATATTCATCGCATTGCGCTGGAGCTCGCCTCTGGTGAGCTCTCCGGCGTTCAGGCTCTCAAGGGTGTTGTCTATGCATTCCGCGCCGTCCGCCGTTACCATGTAGACATCGTTCTGCGCCATCGCCATCGCTGCGAAGTCGGACTTGTCCGGCTCCTTGCCACGGCGGTTGATGTTAGCCCACCAGTCGGTCATGGTGAACCCGTCGTAGCCCCAGTCGTCACGGAGTATCGTGGTGTTGAGGTCGAAATTGCCCGCAGTCCACACGCCGTTTACTCTGCCGTAGGTGGTCATGATGGACTTCGCTCCGCCCTGCTTGACTGCCTTTTCAAATCCGCGCAGGTATATCTCCCGGAGCGCACGCTCGGAAATAACGCTGTCGAGGAAGTGACGGCGGGTTTCGCGGTTGTTGCCGCAGAAATGCTTGATGGTTCCGGTCACTCCTGCGGTCTGCATTCCGTGGAGCTCTGCGGCGGCTATCTCGCCGGTGAGGTAGGGGTCCTCGGAGAAGTACTCAAAGTTTCTTCCGTTCAGAGGGTGGCGGTGGATATTCATGCCCGGACCGAGCAGGCAGTCCACCTGATTGGCGTGCATTTCAAGACCCATGCAGCTGAAAAGCTCGGTCATCAGCGCGCGGTCGAACGTGGAGGCGAGCAGCGTCCCGTTGGGAAGGCTGAACGCCTTTGTGCCGCAGTCCAGGCGCATTCCGGAGGGTCCGTCGGAGCAGCAGCCGCAGGGAACTCCCAGCGCTTTCAGCTCGTTGGAAACTCCGCCGAACGCTGCGGCAGTGCCCGCGGTCACTTTCGGGGAGCCCATGCCCTCGCCGCGGATAATGCAGGAGAGGTCGTAATCGGTGAGCTGTGCGGTGAATTCCTCGAGGGTGTTCCTGCCGTTCACAACGTCGGCGAGCTTTATTCCCCTGTCGCCGGTCTGGGGGATCTCTGCGGGCAGCTTTGCGGAATTGCGGGGGAAGCCGGTTCCGGTCAGGGGAACGTCCTCGAAAGCGGGCTTGCCGTCGGAGTTCACCATGCGCTGGAATGCGGTGACCGGTCCGAGCGCGGATTTGCACTGTCTTACAACGGTTTCGGGGAGGGTAATGCTGAACGTCTCGGAGGCGCTGCGGACGTCGGTTCCCGCGAAGAAAACGTAGTCGCCGGATTCCAGCACCCAGGCGGACTTGTGTCCGGTCACGCCGGAATCATCGTAGGAAGCAACGCTCTCCAGCGGTATCGTGAAGTTAAGGGTCTGGCTTTCGCCGGGCTGTAATGTTCCGGTCTTGTCGAAGCCGCAGAGCACTCTTGCGGGCTTGCCGAGCCTGCCCTGCGGAGCGGAGCAGTAAATCTGCACTACTTCTCTGCCGGGGACTTTTCCGGTGTTCTTTACGTTCACATTTCCGATGACGTTATCGTCATCGAGCCTGAAAGCAGATGCGGTGACCGCAAAGCTGGTGTAGGACAGACCGAATCCGAACGGGAAACGCACCCTGTTCTTGGCAAAGGTTTCGAAGTAGCGGTAGCCAACGTAGATATCCTCGCCGTAGCAGTCCATATCGCCGCTGCCGAAGAACTTGTCCGAGGGGTAATCGGAGATTTCGTAAGCGATGGTATCCGGGAGCTTTCCGCTTGGGGAAACCTCGCCTGTGAGCACTGCCGCCGTGCCGGTACCGCCGACCATTCCGCCCTGCCAGACGTACATTACCGAGGATATCGGGTACCTGTCCATGAAGCTCATGTCAATGAGCCCGCCGGTGTTCAGCAGAACAACGGTCCTGTCGAACGCGGAGGTCACGCGCTTCAGCATGTCCTCCTCCAGGTCGGAGAGCAGGAACGCGCCCTTTTCGGGCTTGTTGTCCATCTCCTCGCCGGCAGTCCGTCCGATTATCACTATTGCTGCGTCGGCGCGGGAGGCTGCGCCGTTCACTATCTCGTCGGTGAGCGGCATTTCTTTCTGTGACCATGGCTCGCCGCCCCAGCCCTCGCCCCGGTCGAACGGGTGAGCCTCGTCCCATTCGCGGTAGGTGTCCAGCAGTTTTTCGTCGAGCTTATAGCCGCATTCAAGCAGCCCGTCGGTTATCCCGACTACCTTCGATACGTTGACCATGCCACCGCTGCCGGTGCCGCTTTTGTAATAGTGGAGCTGTATCCTGCCGAATACAGCCGCTGTGCCGCCCTTTTTCAGCGGCAGTGCTCCGTCGTTCTTCAGCATAACTACGCCGCCGGAAACGGCTCTGGCTGATGTTTCTATGTATTTATCCCAATCGAGTGTTCTTTTCATGTTTCCTCTCCTTTAACTCGGTGATCATTTCTCGCCGAAAAGTCCGCCCAGTGCGCCGAGCTTGCCCTTCAGCTCGTCAACGTTTACCTTAGCCTTTACGCCGTCGATTATCTGCTTTATAACATCGTCCGGGAGATCTACGCCGAGGATACCCTCGACAGTTTTTATCGGGTCTTTCTGGAACTTCGAAGCGATGTCGGGATCGCTCTTTACCTTGTTGACTACCTCGTCTATTTTTGCCTTGATATCCATTGCTGTTACCTCTTTTTCGTCAGTATTACCGCACTGCGGTTTGATTTCAGTATAGCATAACTTCCGCAAAATATCAAGTGGATAAGCTGAATAAAACTTCAGAGCTGTATTGGTCGTGTTTTCCATAAAACAGGGCTTGACATATTAAGACAAAATGATGTATAATTACTGTGTACAGTTCTGCGCAAGGCAGACATTATTCACATGACGCAAAAGATCAGGCATTTTCACAGAGAGGGAACACCATGGGGAAAAATAACATCAGAGAAAGGATACTGCGTGGGATATGCGCGGCGGTGACTGCGCTTGCTGCTGCGGCAGCTCCGCTGACGACCGGGACGACGTTCGCCGACACCAAGGACTACGACCAGGAGATAGCCGAGCTTGAGCAGAAAGCGGAGCAGATAAAGAAAGACAACGAAGCCCGCGAGCAGAGGATAGGCAATCTGAACAGCGATGTAGCCGAAAACGAGCAGAAGATGGATCTTCTTCAGGAGCAGATAAACGGCATCAACGACGAGGTCAAGACCTACGGTCAGCTGATCACGACCCAGCAGGAGAAGATCACCGAAAAGGAAAACGAGATCTACCTGACCGAACAGGACATCGAATCCAAGCAGCAGGAGATCAGCGAAAAAGAGCTGACGATATCCGACCTTGAGATACAGAACCGCGAGAATCTGAAGAAATTCGCGAAGCTGATACGCGCTCTGTATATGAACAACACATCGGAAACCCTGCCGATACTGGAAGGCTCTGACGACTGGTACAACTTCTTTACATACGTTGACGTTGTGCAGAACATTTCCGAGCAGAACATGGACTTCATGAACGGGCTGCTGGACGATATCCACGATCAGCAGGACCTGATATCCGGGCTTGAAGCTGACATTGAGCAGCTCAACGCCGACAAGGAGGATCTTATCTCGAAGAAAAGCGAGCTTGAGGACGAGCTTTCCACGCTGGAGGGAAAGAAAGCCGAAGTCCAGCAGATAGTTGAAGCGCGCACCAGCGACCTTTACGACCTCGCGAGTGACAACCAGGACCTCAAGGCGCAGGTCAACAACATTCGCGGTCAGATAAACGCTTCCAACGACGAGGTGGAGGAGATCAACTCCGCTATCGAACAGCTTATCCGCGCAAAGCAGGCGCAGAACACCGACGGCACTGTATACAGCTCTGACGGATTCAGATGGCCGCTGGACAGCAATCTCCAGATGATAACCACCTATTTTGGCTATGACAGCTGGCGCGGCGGAAATCACTACGGTATCGACGTAGGCAACGCGGGGATCGGCGGCAAGAACATCTACGCGGCGCAGGGCGGCACTGTTATCACCGCATACGGCGACAGCGGCTGGCACGGCGGTTTCGGCAACTACATCATCATCGACCACGGCGGTGGACTTTCCACAGTCTACGCGCATTGCAGCGCGGTTACCGTAACGGTCGGTCAGCAGGTCAACAAGGGCGACGTTATCGGCTATGTCGGCACGACCGGCTGGTCCACCGGCAATCACCTGCATTTCGAAACGCGCGTAAACGGTACGGCGGTCAACCCGTTCAGCTATTCCTACGAATACGTTTAAACCAGAGCATGAAACAACAATATCCCCCGCAGTTTAACTGCGGGGGATTTGCTGTATCGGAAAGGTTTATCACTTGTTATTAGAAAGCAGCATACGGTCGTTGTTGAGAGCGGAGCCGCTTGCCTCCTCGAACTTCTGGAGCAGGTCGTCAACGGTGAGGTTCTTCTTTTCCTCGCCCTTGACGTCGTAGATTATCTTGCCGTCGTTCATCATGATAAGACGGTTGCCGTATTCGATGGCGTTAGCCATGTTGTGAGTTACCATCATCGCAGTGAGGTTGTTTTTCGCGATGATCTCGTCGGACAGCTGGAGCACCTTCGCTGCGGTCTTGGGGTCGAGCGCTGCGGTGTGCTCGTCGAGCAGCAGTATCTGCGGCCTCTTGAGCGTGGCCATCAGCAGGGTCAGCGCCTGGCGCTGTCCGCCGGAGAGCAGTCCTACTTTGGAGGTCATTCTGTCCTCAAGCCCCAGGTCGAGGGTCTTGAGCAGCTCGTGATATTCCTCGCGCTCCCTGCGGGTGATCCCCCACTTGAGGAAGCGTCCCTCGCCCCTGCGCTTTGCCAGGGCAAGGTTCTCCTGGATCTCCATGGTGGCTGCGGTGCCGGTCATGGGATCCTGGAATACTCGTCCTATGTACTTGGCGCGCTGGTGCTCGGAAAGTCCGGTGACGTTCTTTCCGTTGATGATGATGGAGCCTTCGTCCACCGGCCACACGCCTGCGATGGCGTTGAGCGTTGTGGATTTTCCGGCGCCGTTGCCGCCGATGATGGTCACGAAGTCGCCTTCGTCCAGCTTGATATTAACGCCGTTGAGCGCTTTCTTTTCGTTTATCGTTCCGCGGTTGAACGCCTTTTTTACATTGATGAGTTCCAGCATTACTTGTCCTCCTTCCCGCCTGCCTCTGTGGTCACGGCTGCGGAGCGTTTCGCAGCGCGCCTGAACGAGGTCTTGGAGGTCTTTTGCAGATAGGGAACAGCAAGGAATATCGCAACGATGAGCGCGGAGAACATCTTAGTGTTGTCGGTGGAAAGACCGAGCAGCAGAACTATTCGCAGAACTACGAAGTAGATTATCGCACCTAACGCAGTGAAAGCGAGCTTACCGATGAAGTTGAAATGCTTGCGCAGGATAACTTCACCCAGCACCATGCCGATGATGACAGCCGCAAGACCGATAACGATCGCACCTCTGCCCATGTTGACGTCTGCAAAGCCCTGGTACTGTGCCAGCAGCGCGCCCGCAAGACCTACCATACCGTTGGAGAGCACCAGCGCGATTATCGTGGTGCGCTTGGTGTTGATACCCTCTGCCTTGGACATCGCGGAGTTGCAGCCGGTGGCGCGGATAGCCATGCCGTATTCTGTTCCGAAGAACCAGTACAGCGCGGCGATTATCAGCACGACGAAGATAAGCGCGGTGCCTACGGTGCGGATAATGTCAATGACCTCGTTTCCGGCGGTGACATATCTCGAGGAGATGACCAGCGGGAACTTGTCAACGCTGACCGGCGCATTAGCCTTGCCGTTGATGTCGAGGTAGACGGAGTACAGCGCGAGCTGGGTCAGGATACCCGCGAGGATACCCGGGAT
>CAKSHG010000131.1 GCA_934456315.1 uncultured Oscillospiraceae bacterium
TACTCCCAGGGATTGAAAAAGTCAAGTGAGTGTGATATAATATAAATAAAGTATTGGCTTGACAAATCGGGACTTGTAAGGAGAATTAATAATTGAAAGAACATATTATGAACTTAACCCCTTCTCCGATGCAGAAGATAAAAGATGGAAAGAAAACGATAGAGCTGCGTCTGTACGATGAAAAAAGAAAACTAATTTCTGTTGGAGATACGATAAAGTTTATAAACACAGAGAATTCAAATGATACATTATGTGTAACAGTCATAGATTTATTTGTATTTACTTCATTTGCTGAACTATATGATAATTTACCGTTATTAAAATGTGGTTATAGCGAGGATAACATAAATACCGCCTCGCCCGATGATATGGAAAAATATTATTCCAAAGAAAAACAAAGTCAATTTGGTGTAATAGGAATAGAGATTTCACTTTTGTAAATTCCTGTTTTTCGTGCAGATAAGTTTAAAGATATTGTTCGAGGGAAAACAACATGGACAAAAAATATTTGCTGCTCCTGGCAAAGGAGTTCCCGACGATCGACAGCGCAGTGAGCGAGATCGTGAATCTTTCTGCGATACGCAGCCTTCCAAAGGGAACGGAGTATTTTTTCAGTGATATCCACGGCGAGTATGAAGCGTTCCTGCATATGCTGAAAAGCGCTTCGGGAATGATCAAGAACAAGATCGACATAACCCTCGGGAAGTCGGTTTCCGGAGCCGAACGTGAAGCGCTGGCATATCTTATCTACTATCCTGACAAGCAGCTGAAAAACCTCCGCATGAAGGGCGAACTGTCCGACGAGTGGCGCAGGCTGACTATATATCGCCTGATTTTAGTCTGCGAGGCAGTGTCGGCTAAATATACGCGTTCCCGGGTGCGCAAGCGTATCCCGAAGGACATGGTGTACATCCTTGACGAGCTTTTGAATGTCACCGATGATGTGGTCAAAGAATACTATTACGACGAGATAATCACGACTATTCTTGATACCGGCATTGCAGACCGCTTTATTAAATCTCTCTGTGAGCTTATCCAGTCGCTTGCCATCGACAAACTCCATCTGATAGGGGATATTTTCGACAGAGGACCCAGAGCCGACATAATCCTTGACGAACTGATGAAAATACATGATGTTGATATCCAGTGGGGGAATCACGACATCTCCTGGATGGGAGCGGCTTCAGGAAACCGGGCGCTTATCGCGAATGTTATCAGGATCTCCATGCGGTACAACAATTTTGACGTGCTCGAGGACGGATACGGGCTTAATCTCAGGGCGCTTGCAGTGTTCGCAGGGGAGTACTATAAGAACGACGACTGCGTTCTGTTCATGCCGCAGACTCTGGATGACAACATCTACGACCCGGTGGACACAAAGCTTGTCGCAAAAATGCACAAGGCGATAACGATAATTCAGTTGAAACTGGAGGGTCAGCTTATCGAGCACCACCCAGAATGGGGCATGGGAAAGCGCGATATATTCCGAATGGTCGATTTTGACCGCGGAACAGTAACGATAGACGGCAATGAGTACGAACTGCTAGACAAGAACTTCCCGACGGTTTGCCGTAAAGATCCGCTGTCGCTGACGGACGCTGAAAATGAGCTTATGTCTGTGCTGGAGAATTCATTTATGCACAGCGAGCGGCTTAATTCCCACATTCGGTTCCTGTATTCAAAGGGCTCGATGTACAAGACGATAAACGGAAATCTGCTGTTTCATGGCTGTATTCCGCTTGACGAAAACGGGCAGCTCCAGAGTGTGAATATCGCGGGAACGGATTATTCCGGCAGGGCTCTGCTTGATAAGCTTGACGAAATCGCGAACAAGGCGTATTTCATGCAGCCTGGCGAGGAAAAAGACTACGCCGCCGACTATATGTGGTATCTGTGGAGCGGAGCACGTTCACCGCTTTACGGCAAGGATAAGATGGCATTCTTTGAGAGGTGTTTCCTTGATGACAAGAAACTGCACAAGGAAAACTACAACGCCTATTATCATTTTTCAGAGCAGGCGGAAGTCTGCGGCTGGATACTTGAAATGTTCGGGCTTGACCCGGAGAGAGGTCATATAATCAACGGTCATGTTCCCGTGAAGATAAAGAACGGAGAAAAACCCGTAAAGGCGGGCGGAAAGCTGTTCGTTATTGACGGAGGGATTTCCAAGGCGTACCAGAAGGCTACGGGAATTGCCGGATACACGTTGATATACGATTCGCACAGCCTGAATCTGGCGGAGCACAAGCCGTTTGTTGCCGGCGAAAGCGAGCACACTCCGGAGATACATCTTGTTGAAAGGCTGGAACGCCGCGCAAATATTTCTGACACCGACAAGGGCGCGGAGCTTCTGGAGCAGATAAACGACCTTCGTGAGCTTCTGAGGGCATACCGTTCCGGTGAAATCAAAGAAAGCGGCAGACGGGTCAATTGATTGAGCGTTTATCAGAATAGGGAACCTCTAAAAACCGATGTGAAAAGCAAAAATGGGCGGGGTGTGCCAGCTTATAGGAAAGCCGACGAAGTAAGGCTGTATGCCTTACGAGAGTGCTTCCCTAGAGTCAGGCATACCCTGCCCATCGGTTTTTAGAGATTCCCATTATATACCGATATCGGCAAAAGATCAAAAGATTTTCCAAGAAATACTTCATCATAATTTCCGATAGCGGCGGTCCGGAAAATGCTTGAAATGCGCCAGAACAAAATTTGTAAAATTCGGGCGCAATTTCTTATGAAGTTATTGACATATCTAAAATATTCTAGTATAATATAAGGAAATGGTTTGATAAAAGGGCTCTGCATGGCAGACCCGGACATTGGGAGGTACATATGACAAGAACAAGAAATCGACTTATTTCAGTCGGAATAGGATTGCTGCTGTTTATCTCAGCGGTATTGTTTATCATTCCGCAGAAAACGGCAGGCGCGGAAACATGGATCGAATCGGCGGCGGAATTTGCAGCCGGCGACGGCACCCAGGGCGCGCCCTATCAGATATCGAGCGCCGGGGAGCTTGCAAATCTCGCGAAGATGGTGAGCGGTGGAGAAACCTATGAGAGTACATACTTTGAGCTTACCGCCGACATCGACCTCGACGGCAAAGAGTGGACGCCGATAGGAACGACAGACAATCAGTTTGCCGGAAAGTTTTCCGGCAACGGGAAAACTATAAGGAATCTTACGGTCGGCGGCGGTGACAACAGGGGTCTGTTTGCATACAGCAGCGGTGAGATCAAGGACATTTATCTTGAGAAGATAGATATCACAACAACTATGAACGCAGGCGGAGTATGCGCGTTCAACAGCGGAACCATTGAGGGCTGCGGCGTGTTGAGCGGAACTATCATATGCTCCAACCCCAACGGCGGTCAGCTCGGCGGTATCTGCAAGGAAAACAGCGGTACTATCAGCCGGTGCTTTAGTAACGCGTCAGTAAAAGGCGCAACCAGCGCTGGTATTGTTTTCGTCAACAAACCGAATGGCGTCGTACAGGATTGCTATAATACCGGCACGCTCGAGGGTTCCTCCTCTGCAAGCGGAATAAACACCAACAATTATGGCAAAATTAAAACCTGCCTGAATCTCGGAGCGGTGATCGCTGAAGACAAGATCTCTGAAGAGGGCAGCGTAATAAGGGGTTACGGCATTTGCGTCATGAATGTACCTGGCGCTTCGCTGGAAAACTGCTATAGCGACAGCGATGTGTGCCCCAAAGAGCTTTTCGGCGGTTTTAGAAATAATACTACAGTTTACTACAAAACCACCGCCGAACTTTGCGGCGGTTCGCTCCCTGATGGCTTCGATGGCAGCGTCTGGAACGTGGGCAGCATTGGAGGTATAGCCGATAAAGACGCAGCCGACAGATTCGCGGAAAGATCCTATACATATCCGAGCCTTAACGGCGTAGGTACTGCCGCTGCAAGAGAAGTCGAAGTCTATAATTTCAGCACTGACTCCACCCCGGACTGGCAGGAGTTTAAGTATATTGAAACGGTTGAAGATTTCAGAAAAATTGAAGATGATCTTTCCGGAAACTACGTTCTTGCCAAAGATATCGATTTTGGCGGCAATAGTTATCATCCCATAGCATATAAGAGCGGCACTTCCTTTACGGGAAAGTTCAGCGGCAACGGGCATACCATCCGTAATATCAGGGTAAAGTATGAATATGATTTAGTCGGCCTGTTCGGAACGAACAAGGGTCTGATAATGAACCTCGCTGTAAGCGGCGAAGTTACCGGCGAGGAGTATATCGGCGGTATCTGCGCAAAGAATGAAGGCACGATCTATAGCTGCTCTTTCGACGGTGAGGTAAAGCAATCGGCGACCACGCGGTCTAAAGGCAAGGTCGGCGGTATATGCGGCACAAACTATGCCACAATATCCAACTGCTTTAACTCGGCTGATGTAAGCGGTAAGAATTATATAGGCGGCATTTGCGGAGAAATGTATGGTAAAGACCCTGTAGTCGTGTACTGCGTAAGCGTTGGCAAGGTCAGCGGTTTCACAGGCTCTGCAATGGTCGGCGGTATCTGCGGATGTGGCAAAGACATTTCCTATGGCGGCAGCGCAGAATTGAGCCATTGCCGGTTTGACATGGATGTCAGCGGGTCGATAAACCTTATCAATGGCGCGGGTAAAATAGACAACAGAGGCGATAATTGTTCATACAAAACCGAGTACCTTTGCGGCGGTAATATCGACAGCTTAGACCCCGATATCTGGAATGCCGGAAAGGGAACTATAGTCACACCCGATGCAAAAGACGGCAAATTCGGCACCAAAACCTGCTATTATATGAGCCTTAAATGCTTCGGCGAATCCGGGGGCGTCAGCAGCGACGTCTTTAACTTTGCCTGCGCAGGCGGCAGCGACGACTGGCAGCCCTATACCCTTATCAGCTCTGAAGATGTTTTTCGTACCTATTGGCAGTGGGATGTGAAGTGGTCTGAAAATTTCGTTCTCGGCGACGATATAACCCTTGCCTATTCACTGGCGCCTAATGATTTAATTCCAGCGAGCCTGAGTACGGGTACGTTCAGCGGCAGGTTCAGCGGCAACGGTCACACTGTAACCATGACAGACGACAGCACCTATGGACTGTTTGGCACAAACAAGGGTACAATCATTAACCTTGCGGTCAAGGGCAATATTGACAGTTCTGCCGGAAACAGCATGGATAATTATTCCGGCGGTATCTGCGCAGTAAACGACGGCACGATTTACGGCTGCTCCTTTGATGGAAAAATTTATGGCGGTGCAAACAATACCGGCGCTGTCTGCGGTCTTAATAACGGAACGATCAGCAACTGCTTTGCCCTGGCAAATGTTGAAGCCACGAATGAGCTGGTCGGCGGTATCGCTGCGCTTGGCAAAGAGGGTTCTGAGCTGAAATCCTGCTACTTTGTAGGTACAGCATTCGGTGATAGCACAGTGGGGCTGATCAGTCTTTCTCACTCTGAAAATTGCTATTACAACAATGAGGTTTGCCAATTTGACGAAGAAGAAAGCGGCACAGGTCTTACAACCCTTGAGATGACGTCTTACGGCGCGCTTGAAAAGATGGGTTTTGATGGGAAAGTCTGGGAGAAGCTGCCCAACGACGCGGAAAACGGCGTTGCATATTATCCCTCGCTTAAGGGAAGCACCTATGTACCGTCCGTTAAGTACGCCAAAAAGCTTGAGCTTAACCGTGTCGGTGATGAAGAACCTGTTTATGACGACGACATTACGTTCACAACAAAGGCGACGATAACCTTTGAAAACGACTATTATGGCGACGATATTTCCGCTGAGGATAATACAGGCTCGTTCAATGCTGTGGTCGGCGGCAGAAAATATACCATTATAGACAACACGTTTACAGATATAGCGGCTGAAGCGGGCGATGTAATATACAAGCTCATTCATAGCGGGTCTGATTATTTCCCCAAGGACTATTATGAGAACTTTGTTGTAAAGGTCGGCATGAAAGCGCTTACAGTATATGAACTTAATGTTGAACTCCCTGATAACAGGACGTTCAGCAACATGGCAAAGGAAGTTACGGTAACACCGCAGCCCGACATAAGGGGCGTTGGCGAACTCACCGTAAAGTATTACGGCGAGAACGGCAAGGAAGCCGAGCCTGTCAGCGCAGGAACGTATACATTTAAGATAGACGCTGCCGAGGGCAGCAACTATAAGGCGGCTTCCGACCTTACTGCTGAAAGCTGGAAGTTCACGATAGAAAAGGCTGGGGCTGAAACGCTTCCCGATACCGGAGTTTCGTACAGGTGGTCAACCGA
>CAKSHG010000132.1 GCA_934456315.1 uncultured Oscillospiraceae bacterium
TTTTTAGAGGTGACCAAATACAAAAACGGTCCGGACGAAACCGTCCGGACCGCAGATGTACCTTATCGCAGCAATATCAGATCACTTTACGATGTACTTCTTGATAGCTTCAAGGAAATCAGCGCAGTCGTCGCTGTGGATATTCAGGGTCAGCTCCTTGGAGAGGTCGAGGCTGAAGATACCCATGATGGACTTAGCGTCGATGGCATATCTGCCGGATACGATATCTACATCATATTCGCAGCGGGATACGATGGTAACGAAATCCTTGACGTCATTGATGGTGTTGATGTTGATCTTTACAGTAGTCATAGCAATACTTCCTTTCCGTGCTTAAAAATCACGCCCTGAACTTGAGGGCTGCGTCGAGCAGCTCGTCAGCCTTGGCGCTGTCATCGTGAACAACGAACTCCAGCGGCTTTGCGAGGTCAAGACTGAAAATACCCATGATGGATTTCGCGTCTACCGCATATCTGCCGGATACCAGATCGCTCTCGATGGAATAGCTGTTTGTGAGTGCCACAAATTCCTTTACATCCTCGATAGAAGCGAGCATAACTTTCATTTTCTTCATAAAAACCGCCGCCTTTCTTTGGTATAATTCATCTGTGAGGATATTACTTCCTCTGTAAATAAGTATATCCTCAAACTGAAAAATAGTCAATAGCTTATTGCAAATTTCGGAATAATCAGCTATAATATTCTTATAATAAGTTTTCGTTTTGGCTAAAATTACGAAACCGCGCCACGACCGTCGCGGATATCGACAAAACACGCGAAAAGAGGCACTTATGACATTCCACATAACCACCCTCGGCTGCAAGGTGAACTCCTGCGAAAGCGCCGCGATACACGACGCGTTCATTGCCGCAGGATTCTCCCCCGCCGACGATGACACGCCCGCGGACGTGTATATAATAAACTCCTGCGCCGTCACCGGGACGGGCGTTAAAAAGGCGCGCCAGACCGTATCGCACTGCAAGTCGCTCAATCCCGACAGTGTGACCGTTCTCTGCGGCTGCTACCCGCAGGCATACCCAGAGGAGGCCGCCCGCGACGTCACCTCCGCCGACATCATCACCGGAAACGCGAACAAATCCGAGATACCCGCCCTGGTGTCGAGATTCACCGCGGAGCACAACCGCATGTCCTGCGTGCAGCCGCTCACCCGGGAGTTTGACGAAGCGTCCTCCGCCGCTGACCTCGACCGCACCCGTGCGTTTATCAAGATAGAGG
The DNA here is from genome assembly GCA_934456315.1 of uncultured Oscillospiraceae bacterium. Taxonomy (GTDB): domain Bacteria; phylum Bacillota; class Clostridia; order Oscillospirales; family Ruminococcaceae; genus CAG-115. The sequence continues at coordinate 1,237 of CAKSHG010000132.1, forward strand.
ACGGCTGCGACAGATTCTGCACCTACTGCATAATCCCGACTGCGCGTGGACGAGTGCGCTCCCGCAGACCCGAGGAGATAACCCGCCAGGCAGAGCAGGCGGCTGCCGCCGGGAACCGCGAGATAGTCCTGACCGGAATAAATCTCGGCTGCTACGGGGAAGATATCGGATACACCCCCGCCGACGCAGTCAAAGCTGCGCAGGTACCGGGAATCGAGCGCGTGCAGCTGGGTTCCCTCGAAGCCGACACCCTCACTGACCAGGAGATACAGCGTCTGAAAGCCTGCGCCAAGCTGTGCCCGCATTTCCACCTGTCGCTCCAGTCCGGCAGCGACACGGTGCTGCAAAGAATGAAGCGCCGCTACACCTGCGCGGAATACCTGACCCTGGTGGAGAAGCTCCGCGCCGCATTCCCGGGCTGTGCGATAACCACCGATATCATGGTGGGATTTCCCGGCGAAACCGACGAAGAATTTGCGGAAAGCATGTCGTTCGCGGAAAAGGTCGGATTTGCAAAGATACACGTTTTCCCCTATTCGATACGCAGAGGTACGGTGGCCGCAATGCGCTCCAACCAGATAGTCCCGCACATCAAATCCGCCCGGGCTAAAGAAATGAACGCTCTCGCAGCCCGCCTGGAGCAGAAGTTCCTCGAATCGCAGGTCGGGACGGTACAGACCGTACTGATCGAAAAACGCACCTCCCCCGAATACTGCAACGGATTCACTGAAAATTACACCCCGATTCGTATTTATAACGAGGATATCCCCCGCCACTCGCTGGTGCAGGTAAAGCTGACCTCCGCGAATGGCACATACTGCACCGGAATGACAGAATTCTAACCAAAAAGGAGATACGCATGACAAGCAGCATAAAACAGCTTTTAGCCTTAGGACCTATCCCGGCGGACGCCGAAATGTCGGACGAGCTTTTCGAGAAATACGACAAGCTGCTGAATTTCAGCCAGCCGCTGTCCTACGATGACGCGGCGCAGCTCACCGGGCTTTTCTCCCCGGACTGTGACGGACTCAACTGGGCTATCCTGAAAGCCCTGGAGGAAGCCTGCGACACCACCGAGGAGCTGCTCTCCCTCGCGGACAAATGCACGAGCGAGGAGTACGCGGCACTGCTGCGCTCCCGCGCAGGCAGTCAGGAAGAGCAGGAAGAATAAATAACCAAATTATCAAAGCCGGAGCCGTTATATTTTAGCACCCCGGCATATTGATTTTACGCCGGTTTAGTAGTATAATGATATTATTATTGCAGCGATATGCTGTGAGTTAGTATGGAGGAAAAACAATGGTATACCGTATTTACGTTGAAAAGAAGCCGCAGTTCGCGGTAGACGGCGGTGCTGTGCTTGCCGACCTCAATGTCGCGCTGGGCATAAAGACTGTCGAGAATGTAAGGATCATCAACCGCTATGACTGCGAGAAGCTCCCGAAGGAAAACTTTGAAGCAGCAGTCCCCACCGTGTTCTCCGAGCCTCCGGTAGACGAGGTATATTACGACCTCCCGAAGCCCGCAGCTGACGAGCGTATGTTTGCCGTTGAGTTCCTGCCCGGTCAGTTCGACCAGCGTGCGGATTCCGCGGCACAGTGCATTCAGATGCTCTGCCCCGGCGAGCGTCCCGTTGTGAAGTACGCGAAGATCTACGTCCTCAAGGGTAAGATCTCCGACGACGAATTCGCGCGTATCAAGCACTACCTCATCAACGCAGTGGAGTCCCGCGAGTGCGGTTTCGACAAGTACGACACCCTGGAAGTAAAGTACACCATTCCGACCAGCGTTGAAACTCTCACCGGCTTCATCAGCAAGACTGATGCAGAGCTCGCTGATTTCGTCGTACACTACGGTCTTGCAATGGACAACGATGATATCAAGTTCTGCCAGGATTACTTCAAGAGCGAGCACCGCGACCCGACAATAACCGAAATTCGCATGATCGACACCTACTGGTCCGACCACTGCCGCCACACCACATTCGGCACCATCATCGACAACGCAGATATCAAGCCCTCCTACATCGCAGATACATACGCTGAATATAAGGCAGACCGCCACGAGCTCGGCAGGGACAACAAGCCGCTGTGCCTGATGGACATCGCTACCCTCGCCGCGAAAAAGCTCAAGAAAGACGGCATTCTGAAAGACCTTGATGAAAGCGAAGAAATAAACGCATGCTCCGTTCGCATAAAGGTCGACGTTGACGGCAAGGACGAGGACTGGCTCCTCATGTTCAAGAACGAAACCCACAACCACCCGACAGAGATCGAGCCGTTCGGCGGCGCTGCGACATGCCTCGGCGGCGCTATCCGCGACCCGCTGTCCGGACGTTCCTATGTATACCAGGCAATGCGCGTCACCGGAGCCTCCGACCCGCTTCTCCCCGTTGAAAAGACCATCAAGGGCAAGCTCCCTCCCAGAAAGATAACCACAACTGCTGCGGCCGGCTACTCCAGCTACGGCAACCAGATCGGACTTGCGACTGGTCACGTTGCGGAGATCTATCACCCCGGCTACATGGCAAAGCGCATGGAGATCGGCGCAGTTATCGGCGCAGCTCCCGCTGAGAATGTACGCAGAGAGCGTCCGGCTCCCGGCGATATCATTATCCTGCTCGGCGGCAGGACCGGCCGTGACGGCTGCGGCGGAGCTACCGGCTCCTCCAAGGCTCACAGCGTACAGTCCCTCGACACCTGCGGCGCAGAGGTACAGAAAGGTAACGCTCCCGAGGAAAGAAAGCTCCAGCGTCTGTTCAGAAACCCCGAGGCTACCAGGCTCATCAAGCGCTGCAACGACTTCGGCGCAGGCGGCGTTTCCGTTGCCATCGGCGAGCTTGCAGACGGACTCGAGATAGACCTCAACGCCGTACCGAAGAAGTATGACGGTCTGGACGGCACCGAGCTTGCTATCTCCGAATCCCAGGAAAGAATGGCAGTCGTAGTTGCCCCCGAGGACGCAGACAAGTTCCGCGCGCTGGCTTCCAAGGAGAACCTGGAATCCACCCCCGTTGCAGTAGTAAAGTCCGAGCCCAGGCTCCGCATGAACTGGAACGGCAAGACCATCGTGGATATCTCCCGCGAGTTTCTGAACTCCAACGGCGCAGAGAAGCACACCGACGTTGCAGTTCCTGACGTAAAGGTATCCTACTCCACCGGCAGAAAGAACACCTCCGCTGACTGGGAGGGCATGGTAACCGACCTCAACATCTGCTCCCAGAGAGGTCTTGTACAGCGTTTCGACAGCACCATCGGCGGCGCGACAGTTCTCATGCCGTTCTCCGGAAAGACCCAGCAGACCCCTGTACAGGCTATGGCTGCCAAGCTCCCTGTCCTGAACGCAAAGACTGATACCACCTCCATCATGGCATGGGGCTTTGACCCTGCTGTATCCACGCAGTCCCCGTATCACGGCGCTGTCTGCGCAGTTGTAGAGTCTATCGCGAAGGTAGTAGCAGCAGGCGGCACCTACGAACACTGCTGGCTGACGTTCCAGGAGTACTTCGAGCGCACCCAGGGCAAGCCCGAGAGATGGGGTAAGCCTTTCGCAGCACTGCTCGGAGCATACCGCGCACAGCTCGAGATGGGCTGCGGCGCTATCGGCGGCAAGGACAGCATGAGCGGTACCTTCGAGCATATCGACGTTCCCCCGACGCTGGTTTCCTTTGCAGTTTCCACTGCTAAGGCTCCCGACGTTATCTCTGCTGAATTCAAGGCTGCCGGTCACAAGATAGGCTATATCGCACCGAAGTATGACGAGAACGGTCTGCCGGTATTCGACAGCGTTAAGGAAGTATTCCGCACCGTTGAAAAGCTCATCAAGGACAAGAAGGCTGTATCCGTATGGAGCGTTGCACACGGCGGCGTTGCCGAGGGTATCTTCAAGATGTCCCTGGGTAACCAGATCGGCGCAAAGCTTGATAAGCTCACCGACGAGGAACTGTTCACACCCGTTTACGGCGCGTTCATTCTGGAGCTCACAGGTGACACTGACGGCGTAAAGACCATCGGCGAAACCGTCGCTGATTACACCATCACCTCCGGCGATGTAAAGCTTGACGTAGCTTCCCTTGAGAAGAAGTGGGACGGCGTTCTGGAGCCCATCTTCAAGGCACAGCTCCCCGAAAAGTCCGCTCCCGAGAAGATAGCATACACTGGCGGCTGCGAGCTGAAGCACAGCTCCGTGAAGGTAGCAAAGCCCCGTGTGCTTATCCCGGTATTCCCCGGCACGAACTGCGAATACGACATGGCTAACGCGTTCAACCGCTATGGCGGCGATTCCGAGATATTCGTTATCCGCAACCTCTCCGCGCAGGATATGGAGGACAGCGTAAACGAGTTCACAAAGCACATCGAAAACTCACAGATCATCGCTATCCCCGGCGGATTCTCCGGCGGCGACGAGCCGGAGGGCTCCGCGAAGTTCATCAACGCGTTCTTCCGCAATCCGAAGATAAAGGACGCCGTTGAGTCCATGCTGTACTCCCGCGACGGTCTGATGATCGGTATCTGCAACGGCTTCCAGGCGCTCATCAAGCTGGGACTCGTTCCGTTCGGAAAGATAGTTCCGCTGACCGCTGAAAGCCCCACGCTGACCTACAACACCATCGGCCGCCACCAGTCGCAGCTCACTCTGACAAGGATCTGCACCAACAAGTCACCGTGGCTCAGCTGCTGCAATGTCGGAGATATCCACAATATCCCGATATCCCACGGCGAGGGTCGTTTCGTGGCTCCCGAGGGTGTGATCAGACAGCTCATCGCCAACGGTCAGGTAGCTACCCAGTACGTTGACCTTAACGGCACCCCCACTATGGACGTTGCGTTTAACCCGAACAGCTCCATGTACGCTATCGAAGGCATCATCTCCCCGGACGGCAGAGTCCTCGGTAAGATGGGTCATACCGAGCGTCTTACCGACAACGTTGCAAAGAACGTTTCCGGCAATAAGGAGCAGCTCCTGTTCAAGGGCGGCGTAGATTACTTCGCATGATCCCTGAGCCATAACAATAGAGAGCCGTACCTTTGGTGCGGCCCTTTTTGCTG
>CAKSHG010000133.1 GCA_934456315.1 uncultured Oscillospiraceae bacterium
GCCTAGCCGTCATGCGGGTTCCTAGCATCTGCACCTTTCTCGGCAGCCTGGGATAGATATTTTTTCGACAAGCAGAAACCTCCGGTATAAACCGGAGGTTTTTCATTTGCAGTATTCCGCGATGGCGCGGTACTTTTCCAGCATTTCCGCTTCGGATATCGTGCGGTTTGCCGGGCTGGTCGACGGCAGGCAGACCGCCTTCATTCCGTCCGGGAAAAACCGTTCGTACAGAGCCTGCGCTTTCTTTCCGGTGGTGAAAACCGCACGGATATCCGCAGAACTGAATATCAGCTCCAGACGGTTCGGAACGGCGTTCTTTATGCTGCTGTCGGAGGCGCCGTCAATGCTGCATTCCGCCAGGACGTCCCACAGCGCGACCCCGTGCCTTAGGCACAATTCCCGCCTGCCCGGGATATCCGCCGGGACTTCCTCGCCGAGGGCCCCGCACAGCATACGCCAGAAGCGGTTCTGCGGGTGCATATAGTAAAACCCCCGCTCTCTGGACTTAGGCGAGGGTATCGTCCCGAGTATGAGCACCCGGGAATTCTTGTCGTAAACCGGCGGGAACTCATGCTCCACCCGCTCGGCGCGCTTTTCAGAACTCATAGTCAACGCTGTGGGATTCGGTGCGGATCGACTTGCAGAACTTCGAAACCTCAACGTGAAGCGGATTCATTGAGTACGCCTTCAGCGCCTCAAGGCTGTCGAACTCGCTCACCAGAACCGCGTCAAAGCTGCGGTCGGAGGGATTCATGTTGATCCCGACCTCCATCGCGCGTATCTCCGGTATCTGACCCTTCAGCGCAAGAAGCCTGTCCCGGAAAACCAGCATGTTGTCATGCTCGCCCTCCCGGAATTTCCACATAACGATGTGCTTTATCATACAATACCTCTTAAATAACGATGTACCTGCCCTGGGTCATGACCGGGGCGGTTTCAAGTATGTAGTCCCTGTCGCGGTGTATCCCCTTGCCGTGCAGGTAGTCCACCGTGCATTTTTCGGCAGTGGCAGGAGTGTTGTTCTCCGTGCTCAGGTGCCCGAGTATCAGCTTTGTGGTGCCGCTTGCCACCAGCTTCCCCGCTATCTCCGCCGCCGCGTTGTTGGAGAGATGCCCCTTTTCGCCGGCGATACGGCGCTTCAGGTCGGTGGAGTAATTCAGGTTCTTCGCAAGCATTGCCGGGTCGTAGTTGCTTTCCAGCAGCACTGTGTCACAGCCGAGCAGGCTCTTTTCGACCTCCGCAGTGACCTTTCCCAGGTCAGTGCAGACCGCGATCTTTTTCCCGGCGTACTTCACGACGTAGCCAACGCTCTCCGGAGTGTCGTGCGGCGTGTGGAACGCAGTCACCTCGAAATCCGCGCTCTGATAAGGTTCGTGAACTATATCGTACATGCGGACGCTCTCCGGGATAGTATCGCGGACGTCCCGACGGAGCGCCTGTATTGTCCCCGTGCTCGAGAATATCGGGATATTCGTGTGCTTCGTGAGCTGCAGCAGCCCCTTTATATGGTCGATATGCTCGTGCGTGATGAACAGCGCCTCGATCTGGCTCATCGAGGTGTCGATGAGCTCAAGCGAGTTCTTCAGCGCCCGGAAGCTGCACCCGGCGTCGATGAGGATACCGTGACCTTTCGTGCCGATGAACGTCGCGTTGCCGCTGCTGGAACTGCATATCGGGAAGATCCTCGCCATCAGAGCGCCTTTCTAAGCAGCTTTTCCTCTGCGGTGGGGTCCGGCTCGTCGACTTTCTGGATATCCGCGCCAAGGCTGCGGAGCTTGACCTCCATGTTCTCATAGCCGCGCTCGACATGGTGAATGTCGTAGATCTCGGTAACGCCCTCTGCTCCCAGAGCTGCAACGATAAGCGCAGCGCCTGCGCGCAGGTCGGTAGCCTTCACCGGAGCGCCCTTGAGCCGCTCAACGCCCTCGATAACAGCGACCCTGCCCTCCACTGAGATGTTCGCGCCCATTCTGCGCAGCTCGTCAACATAGCGGAAGCGGTTGTCGAAAATGCTCTCCGTTACCATGCTTGCGCCCTTCGCGCAGGTCAGGACGGCAGCCATCTGTGGCTGCATATCCGTGGGGAATCCGGGGTGCGGATTGGTCTTTATGCTGGTGCCGTAATACTCCGGACCGCCGATGACGCGTACTGAATCATCGAACTGCTCCACCTGCACGCCGATCTTCACCAGCTTCTGGGTGATAGGCTCGAGATGCTTCGGGATAACGTTCCTGATGAGGATATTGCTCCTTGCGGCGGCGGCTATCGCCATGAACGTTCCCGCCTCTATCTGGTCGGGGATAACGCTGTAGGTGGTACCGTGGAGGTACTTCACGCCGCGTATCTTGATGACGTCGGTTCCCGCGCCGAGGATATCCGCGCCCATGCTGTTCAGGCAGTTCGCGAGGTCTACAACGTGGGGCTCCTTCGCCGCGTTTTCGATTATGGTAAGGCCGTCAGCCTTCACCGCAGCCATGATGGCGTTGATGGTGGCTCCGACGGTGTTCTTGTCAAAGAAGATCTGCGTTCCGACCAGCTTGTCTGCGCGGAGGTTCACCATTCCGCCGTCTATCTCGTACTCTGCGCCGAGCGCGGAGAAGCACTTGAGATGCTGGTCTATCGGACGGTCGCCGAGATTGCAGCCGCCGGGCATGGAAACATGCGCGCTGTGGAAGCGTCCGAGCAGCGTGCCGAGGAAGTAGGTCGTAGCCCTCATGAGCTTCGCCTTTTCGTAGGGAACCGGGATATTCTGGAGCTGACGCGTGTCGATCTCCACAGTGGTCTTGTTCAGCATGCGTATTTTTGCGCCCATCTCGGACATTATCTGTAACGTGATGCTGACGTCGCTGATGTTCGGTATATTTTCAATAATGCAGGGCTCGTCGGAAAGAATGGTGCACGGAAGTATCGCAGCGACCGCGTTTTTCGCGCCGCTTATGAACACCTCGCCGCTAAGCTCTTTTCCGCCCTTTATAACGTATTTTTCCAAAACTGCACTTCCCCCTTGCCCCCGTTATTACAGAGACATTTTTATATATGCAGCCGCCAAGGCAGCCGGATATGTCGTTATGTAAGTCAGGGCATAGCTATCCCATACAGATTTACACCATTACATTATAACACACAACCGAAGAAATTTAAAGCGTAAATTTCAAAAAAATACTGCGAGCAATATTTTTTGGGTATTTTTCACAAAATTCTTTGTAGCATTTGAATAAATTTATTGATTTGTATTTCATATACTTGTATTTGTATTATTGTCGCTCCGGGCGATTTTAATCAGTGGAGGCTCGATATTCCGCATATTACCGCCAATGGAACGAGTTTTCACAATGTTGCTCAAAACCAGCCGGATTAATTACCAAAATCAGACTGCTGATTTTGTGCAGTATTACCTCTTGCAATAATTTACCCGCTGTATTATAATGTTTATTGAACATTGGAGAAATTTCTGCTTCCCCGCAGCGATTTCCCGAAATGGGTGAAAGCCCGCTTCACGCAGTTTTACTGCATATTATTAGGAGGAATCATCACATGAAGATCAGAAACATCGTTTCCGCAGCTGCCGCTTGCGCAGTTGCAGCAGCTGCACTGGTTATCCCCACCTCTGCCGAGGAAAGCTATGTTGCAGGTATCACCTGGCAGTCTTCCAGCTACTATTTCCGTAACACCATCGCACAGTCCGAGCTCCTTTACTGGGACAACGACCTCGGCGAGGCTGCTCCCCTCGAGGGCGCTTCCTACACTGACGCCACCATCACTGGCGACGGCGAGTACACCGTTACCCTGGACGGCGTTAAGGACGGCGGCTGGAACATGCTCAAGCTCGAGAGCAACATCGACCTCGACGCTACACCTGACGTAAAGTTCGAGATCACCTCTGTTGAGCTCAACGGCGCTGCTGTAGACTTCGACAAGGACGCTGCAGTAATGAGCGAAGACGCTGCCACAAAGAGCGACGATTATTCCGATTGGGATTTCGACATCAAGAACACCGCTCGTATCCAGCTCATCAACGTATACGACAACCTCGCAGCTATCCCGAACGATACCTACGAGTCCATAAAGGTCACATTCACTGTTACTGGTCTTGGCGGCGGCGAGGCAGCTGCTGACGACACCACCGCAGCAGCAGACGACACCACAACTGCTGTCGACACCGGCGCTGACAAGGGCTCTCCTGACACCGGCGTTGAGGGCGTAGCTGCTCTCGCAGGTCTTGCTGTAGTTGCAGGCGGCGCTCTGGTTATCTCCAGAAAGAGAAAGTAATTTCTCTTAATATGCATGCATAAAGCCCTCCTTTTCCGGGAGGGCTTTTCTTATTTTGTTTTCTGCTTCATTTTGCGGCGGGAAAGCTCTGCGTACTTCCGGCGCGTCGCCTGACCGCCCCGGAGATGGCGCTCCTGCTTGTTTTTGTCCAGAACCGCCTTTACCTCGTCGTGCAGCTGACGGTTCACCTGCGCAAGCTTCGTTGTGATGTCCTGGTGCACCGTGCTCTTGCTGACCCCGAATTTCTTTGCCGCCGCGCGAACTGTCGCGTTGTTTTCAACTATGTAATGCCCGAGTATGACGCATCTTTCCTGATCTGTTTCCCCTGTCGCAGCTTTCTTCAATGTATATGGCACCCCCATTGCATAGCATACCTTTTCACTCTCCCCTGCCCGCAGGGAGTCCGCGGGCGTTTCCTTTTTCACAGTTTATGAGGAAAAGTCTGTTTTTATGTATGCTATGCCGGGAAAGTACTCAATCGTTCAGTGCGCAGAGCCCTCCGGAGTCGTCCCGGGTATCCAGCCAAACCGCGAAACGCTGCCCGCAGAGGGTGCACCTGACCTCATGGCGGTAGTATCCGTTGGGCTCCCCGCGCATTTCCTCCAGCGGGACGGTCGCGCTTTCGACCTTCATATCGCCGCAGCTCACCAGTCCCCGGATCTTGCTTATTTCATGCGAGTATTGCAGAGTTGACCTGAACCTGTCGTAAAAATGGAGCTGACCGCAGCTTCTGCACATATTATCCCTCCGAAAAGAAAAAGCCCGCCACTATTGCGGCGAGCCTTATCTTAATCTATTATGGATTACTTTCTGGACTTCTTGGTAGCAACCATTACAGCGCCTGCAACAGCAGCAACGCCTGCAACACCTGCAACGCCAGCTACGCCAGTATCAGGAGAGCCCTTGCCGTCCTCTGCGGGAGCAGCGGTTTCAGCAGTAGCAGCATCAACAGTAGCAGCGTCCTCAACGGTTGTTTCAGCAGTTTCAGCCTCTGCGGTGGTGGTTTCAAACTCAACAGTTGCAACAGCCTCTGCGGTGGAATCAGTAGAAATTGCAACTACCTCGTTAGTAACCTCAGCAGTTTCAGCAGATGCAGCTACGGTGGTAGCAGCCATTGCAGCTACGACAGCAGCAGTAACGACAAACTTAGAAATCTTCATGATAAGTACCTCTTTTGTTCAATATTTACCGGTTTTGGATATCCGGCATTTCTTTTTACGATTTGTATTTTAGCACTTTTCCCGGAAATTGTCAAGCGATTTGCCTAAAAAAATATTGTGAATGTTGTACAAATCTAACAAACACAAGCCGGACAAATTTGACGGCATTTTCTTACAGTCAGCGTATAATCCTCCAGAAAACTGCAATAATATATCCAAAAGCAAAGGAGAGATGATCATGGAACTAAAAGGTACCCGCACTGAAGCGAACCTCCGCTCGGCGTTCGCCGGAGAGACCCAGGCGCGCAGCAAATACGACTACTTCGCGAAAGCCGCTGAAAAGGAGGGATTCCAGCAGATAGCCGCGATATTCCGGGAAACCGCCGCCAACGAGGAAGCTCACGCGTTCCTCTGGTTCAGCCAGCTCGGAGCGCTTTCGAACACCGCGCAGAACCTTATAAGCGCGAAATCCGGCGAGCATTTCGAGTGGGCGGAGATGTACGAGGATTTCGCCAGGGTCGCCGAGGAGGAGGGCTTCACCGACATCGCGAAGAAATTCCGGCAGGTAGGCGCGGTCGAGAAGGCGCACGAGGAGCGATTCCTGCGGCTGCTGAACACCGTGGAAATGCAGAAGGTTTTCGAAAAGACCGATGAGATAATGTGGCAGTGCCGCAACTGCGGTCACATCGAGTTCGGGAAGAAAGCCCCGGAGCACTGCCCCGTCTGCGGCTATCCGAAGTCCTATTTCCAGCAGAAGCCCGAAAACTACTGACAAAAGCACCGGCATGAAACCATGCCGGTGCTCAGACCGTCGAAAAAGTCACTAAAGTGACTTTTCCGCCGAACATCCGCG